>JAZPYW010000127.1:0-4235 GCA_045544415.1 Erysipelotrichaceae bacterium | reverse complement strand
ATACAGACTGCCGAACCTTTATAGTTGGCTTCCTTGTTGAAGATGATATAGCCGTTGCCTTCCTGAACGAGATACCATTTTGCGTTATCCGGTAACGTACCGTCTTCGTTCTTTTCAACGAAGAAGAGTTCCTCTTCATTGTTAGAAGCCATATATTTTCCGTTGATCTCGAAGGAGTAGTAGCGGCCCATCGTATCGATCTTGAATACGTAAGTGCCGTTTGCCGGGATGGCCTTGCCGCCGGTAATCTCCGTATCCATCGCATCGAAGGCATAATTGGCTTCCTTGAAGATACCTAAGGATTTTCCGCAGCTTTCGTTGTAGACAACGTAGGATTCATCTTTCTGCAATACACCGTCCCATTCTCCGTCATCGTATGCCGCGACCGCATCAGCCGGATCTACGAGATAGAACTGTAAGGCGAATTCGCTCTCTTTAAATTTGTCGGAAGAGGTCGTAGTGAAATAACCGGAGAATACTTCCGTGAAATTCCGGAAAAACGCTTCGAGGTAGGCCTTGCGTCCTGAGTCATCCGCTACGTTCGGGTTGTTGAAATAGTAGCAGTTGGCCGTCTTCGCCGGCGTCAACACCCACGTATTGTCGCCGCCTTCATAGGAAGTGTCGACCGTGACTTCCGCATAGGTTCCGGATCTCCATACCGTAATACTGTGATCCGGGTCATCATAGGAAATGAAGGAGTACGTTCCATCCGTGTTGTGATGGATCTTCCAGATGAAGTCCGAGGTGAAATCTTTGACTTTTCCATCTTCGATCACAGCGCTGTTGGCCTTCAAGTACCAGTCGCCGTTCGGCTTGGTACTGATCGCCGTCTTATGTCCCGGAGAATAGATAGAAACAGTTGTTCCTTCTTCCAGTTGGGAAAGATCAGTGACGAGATCACCGACGACCTGAGGATCCGGTTCCTTATAGTTAACCAGGTAGAACTGCATACCGTAGTCATTCTCATTCAGCTTCGCCGGTCCTGTAGAATAGCCGCAGAATACGATCTGACTGACGTTGTTGACCTTCTTACTGAAGGCTTCTATATAGCTGTTTCCATAAGATGTTGTCAGCGTACTGCTGTATATGTAGTACTTATGAAGATCTGTATTGCACTCTTCAAGCTTCCAGCCTGACGCTGCTCCGGTATAGGAGGCATTACTGGTGAGTTCTACATAATTGCCGGATAACCAAGCAGAAATAGCCTTTTCATTCTGTGTAAAGGTGTATACACCATCTTCTACGCTGACTTTCCATACAAGCTTGTCAGTCGGATTGACTACCTTGTCATCTGCGACCGTGGTGTCTTCTGCTGCCAGATACCAGTCAGATCCCAAGACATCGGAAGACATTGCCTTGCCGGTATGCGGGTTGTAGATGACAACATAAGCGCCGTTCTCCAGTTCTGCGAGGTCTGTTACGAGACCTTCTGTCTTCTTCGGAACACCATAGAAATCAAAGTGATATAATTCTGTGTCCTTAACGCCGAATGTTGTAAAGCCCTTGTAGTATTCCAGAGCCTGCTTCTGGCTATTAAAAGCAGCAGAAACACTTGTGATCGTCCAAGTGCCGTCGGCATTCTGGCTTAGAGTCCACTTAGAATAATCGCCACTCACGTCCGCGAAGGAAAGCCCGTTTCCTGTAGCCGGGCAGGTCAGATATTTACCGTCTTCGCTAACAAACTCATACTGACCGTCCGCATCAGCAGAAACTGTCAGAAGAGCCATATCCGGCGTTTGTGCCAGCTTGTTGTCGACAGGTGCTGCCGATGTTCCTGCAAGTTTCGCGCCACTGGCATTTGCGGTAAGAACCAGTTTGTCTGTCGGATAGTAAATGACGATCCGATCGCCGGTCTTCGGTACTTCCGTCAGTTTTTCAAGATAGGTAACTGCCGTCTTTTCTGTTACTGTTACTGTGCAGGTCTTAGAAAGGTTCGATCCGTCTGTCGTTGCCACGGTAATGACTGCCGTTCCGGCTGCAACAGCTGTCACCTTTCCGGTTTCATCCACTGTAGCGACTGTCTCATCAGAAGATGTCCATTCGAGTGTCTTATTTGTTGCATCTTCCGGAAGAACTTTTGCATTCAGCTGAGCTGTCTGCCCTTTTTCCAGTTCCGTAGTTTCCTGATCCAGTGTTAAGGAACTGACTTTGACATCTTTGAAGTCTACCAGATAGAACTGCTGCTGGAACAGATCTCCTGTTGTACCGCTATGGTAAGCACTCCAATAGGTCCTTCCTGCATACCATTCAAGAGTGTATCCTGCCCTGCCGATATTGGCGATATAGAAGACATCGTTCTGAGTCTCATCTGCCGTAATCGTCCAGGTATCATTGACTTTACCAAATGGCGTGCTGGTAAATTCGGTATCCATGGATAGCTTTCTGCCATCTATTGACCTGATTTGATAGACGCTATTCGATACGACACGGATCTGCCAGATGAGATCATCTGTCGGATCAACGACTTTATTGTCTTCGATCGTGACTTCTACACCGGCGTTATAATTTGAATCTGATACTGCCCGGTTCGTACTCAAAGCCATGAGGTTCGCTTTATTGACGATGACGACATAGGCTCCATCTTTCAGAGCAGAGAGGTCAGTCACCAGGCCTTCTTCGACTGGTTCAGCAGTCTCTGTGACTGTGACAGTGCAGGTATCAGAGAGATTTGATCCGTCTGTAGTTGCGACAGTGATCACTGCCGTACCGGCTGCCACTGCAGTAACTTTGCCTTCACCGTCGACAGTTGCGACTGTTTCATCGGAAGAAGTCCATGCGAGCGTTTTGTTCGTTGCGTCTTCCGGGAGAACAGCTGCTGTAAGAACATCTGTTTCTCCGACTCCCAGTTCGAGCGTCTCTTTATCCAGTTCTACCGATGTTACAGGAACATCCTCCGGCATCGTTCCGTTCGTACCGTAGAACGTAAAATCATAAGCATTATCTTTATCTTTGATTCCATATACAGTGAACCCGTTATAGTATTCTAATGCCTGATTGTAGTTGCCGTTATAGTTAGCACCGACATTGGTCAGGCTCCAAGTATTGTCCGGTCTTTCTCCCGGAGTCCATCTGTTCAGGTCGCTTGCGGTATCCGCAAAAGTAAGCGAGTTTCCTGTTTCTCCGGAAGTGAGATATTTCCCTTCTGCATTGATGAATGTATATTTTCCTTCACTATCGACCGTGACTTTCAGAACAGCCATGTCTTCAGTCAGGATGAGTTTCTCTTCTGTCAGAACTCCTGCAGAACCTTTAAGTTTTGTCCCGTCAGCAGTTTCTGTTAATGCATTCTTGCTGGATGGATGATAGATGACAACTTCTGCTCCATCAAGCAGTGCGCCATCGATTTTCTCCAGTATTCCCAGCGGTTCCTTTACCGTTACGGTACAGCTTGCTGTAAGTTCGCTTCCGTCATTCGTTTTTGCGGTGATAACGGCTTCGCCTGCTGCCGCTGCTGTGACATTTCCGGAAGCGTCTACTGTGACCGCATCAGTATTTGAAGAGGTCCAGGTCAGCATCTTATCCGTCGTATCTTCCGGAAGGATCGTAGCAGTCAGTTTAGTAGTCTCACCGATATTCAAAGTTAAAGTCTCTGCATCTAAACTCAGTGATTCCGCCAGAACTTCCTGTCCCGGTTCCGGTCCGTTTTCGATCAGGAAGATCTGTTGCTGGAAGAGGTTACCTGTTGTGCCGGAATCATAGGCGGTCCAGCGATTATTGGTATCATACCATTCGATCACGTATCCGGTTCTTCCGGTATTCTCGATATAGTAGACATCTCCTCCTTCGCTTACCGGAGTGATCTTCCAGGTATCATTGACATCATCCAGAGGCATGCTGGTTCTGGTAGCAGCCATCGACAGTTTGCTACCCGTTGCCGTCATGATCTGATAACTACCGTCATCACCGATCCCCAACGTCCAAATCATCGTCTCGGTAGGATTGACGATTTTGCCGTCTTGGACTGTTACATCCTCGCCGGAATTGTAGAAACCGGAATAAGTTTGACTAAGGGCTTTCAAATGCACCTTATTGACGATCACTACTTTCGCACCGCTTCTCAGCGTGGAAAGATCTGTGACTGCCTCATAAGTCTCGTCTTCCGCATTAACTGATACCCTTGCTTCCGGGATGCAGTTAAAAAGAAGGAGGAACACGAGAAAAGTCTTCAGAATTCTCTGAAACAATGAGTTTTTCATATTATTCTCCCCTTTAATGATTTCTTTCTCATAGAAAAT
>JAZPYW010000126.1:0-3702 GCA_045544415.1 Erysipelotrichaceae bacterium | reverse complement strand
TCCTTCTTGAACTCAGGGGGATATCTGTTGTTTGTTCTTCCTGTTTTTCCCATAAATGAAAACACCTCCTGTACTTTCATTGTACAGAAGGTGCTTCTGTGCTTTTTAATTCGCTGTCCCGTTTTTGTGGATCAGTTCAATATCCGAGTCTTCTTTTTTATCTATTCACTGATCCATTCTTATAGAAGATCATATCCTTCACTTCATCCGGGATGAGAATAGGTCCTCCCAGGACATAACCATGAGAGATCTGATGTTCTGTACAGTATTCCTGTGCGAAGGTGTATCTCTTAGGAGATGCCAGAAGAAGAGGTGCATTCTCATGATAGGCAACAGGTCCTCCCGATAAGCCGTCCGGGAAGTTATCTCCATAGGCAAGGACTGCCTTTGAAGCATCCTTGAAGAAAGATTCAGCTATCAGCTTGGATGTCTCATAGCGGTTCTTTCCGGCAAGTCTATCCGTTACCGTTCCATACTGTTTCAGTTCATTTTCTACACTCTGAGGTACGGCATTCGTTCCTCCGATGATGTGGAAGGAGATCTTTGTCAGATCGAGAACTTTCTTTGCTTCCTCTAAAGCTTTCTGTGCATCCTCCAGTTCTTTCTTTGAAACAGTGATATCTTCTTCGATCTTCTTCAGATATTCATTGAAGTCTGCTTCATATTCATCAACAGTGTATGTCTTCTGTCCGGAAGTAATGAATTGGAAAGACTGTTCATGACAGATACCGTAAATTTCGGAATTTGTATTCACCGCAAAGCCGGTGCATACATAAGGATAAAATACAATGTTTTCATAATGTCCTGAATTAGCGGTATATGCGCCTGTAGCGTTCATGATCTCTTCGTCTGTGGCTTCCGGATGTTCTGCCCGGTAATCATAGACAGCTTTTTCCATATGGTACCATCCATCAAAAGGGCCCCACCAGTATCCCCAGGCAAGATTCTCTCCGACATTGAACCAGTGTCTGTGTCCGGTAACATTCGTTGAGCCGTTGCACTGCACTTCCGAGATCGCCATCATATAGTCTGTAATAACGAGATCTGTCTTGCAGTCAGCGTCATTATTGTCGTCATTTTTACGCAGTTCGTTTCCTTCCCGAATCAGATCAAAGGTCATGCCCATGCAGTCCAGACTCGTCGCATCTCCCTCTGCACCTAAATTAGTTCTTTGATTATCAGGAATAGAACCTCCTTCTTTATCCTGTTCTTCAAGGACATAATTGATGACGTTTTCCGCAAAATCGCTGGAATCATGCCATTCAAAGAAACCGAGAGTTCCTCTATTCTTCGCATTCTGAGCTTTCTCGTAAGCTGCTTCCGCTTTCCGGACTCTCTGTTCCAGTTCCACGTAGTCCTTGCCGGCTCCGGCGATCATAGAAAGGTATTCCTTCTGTTCCTTCTTGAGTCCTCCCTTGTCTACCAGGAGAATAGGCAGGTCCACTGCAGATGCGGAAAGAGAGTCTGCATAGGCGGTATCGATCCCGTCATCATTGAAGCTCTTTCCGACACAAACTAATATGTCTCCTCCGCTGAATCCTATCTCTTTTAGGATATTGATATCCGTGACATAGCGGTTCTTTCCTTCCAGACGTTTTCTGGTAAAGGAAGTATCGAGACCTTCAAGCCAGGCTTCCGGAAAAGCTTCTGTTCCGCCTAAGAGATAGAGGGTCCCTCCCTCTTTGAGATTCTTATTGATATAGCTGACCACAAGGTCCCGGTTCTTCTGTTTTCCGTTGATCAGAAGGACAGGGGCATCATTCTTATTGGCTAAATAGGATCCGGCCAGGGCATCCGCAAAGTTCTCTCCGGTAGTCAGTACGACCGTCTCGAACTGTTCTGTACCCAGAAGTCCTTTCAGAGTCTCTGCAGCAGAGACCGATGTGCCGTAGCGGTTGTCTCCATAGACACGGATGACCTCTTCATCAGCCGGTTCTTCCGCACGGATACCGGTCTTTGTGAATGGGATCAGACTAATACATAGAAATAATACGAGTAAAACCAGAGAGGTCTTCTTCAGGATCTTCTTCATAAACCACCTCAAAATATTGTATATATTTGTTATCCATGACTATTGTCTAATAAATAATCAAATTCAACAAGATATGCCCTGATTCTTTTCTTTATTATCCATGCATGATACGATAGGACAGTATGCCTGCTGAAAGTACGAAAACGATCGGTAAAGACTATACTCTCAGGGAGCTCGGACGCTTCTGTATCCCGGCTATCCTGAATGAATTCATCTTCTCGCTTCTCTATACGCTGGATGACGGTCTTTTCATATCCCGTTTCGTCGGACAGAATGCATTGGCTGCCTTCAGCATACTTTTCCCGCTGGTGATGATCACTCAGGCGATATCTTCACTGCTGGGAGGCGTATCCATCCTCGTATCCCGGAAACTCGGCGAAAGAAGAGACAGAGAAGCCAATGCAGACTTTACCGCCATGATCCTCTTCGTCTTTGCGATCGGAGTCATCCTCGCCGTCATTGAGAACGTCTTTGCGAAAGAGATCGTTTACCTGTTAGGTGCAACGGATATTCTCTTCCCTTATGCCTATGACTTTCTGAGGATCTCTTCTCTCTATATCCCGCTGACGCTGGCCTATGCCGTATTCGTACGTTTCTATATCCCTGCCGGGAAACCGCGCATGGAACTTCTTTCAACGATCCTGAACGTCGGATCCAACTTCTTCTTCGACTGGTACTTCATCGTCTACAGAAGAGCCGGAATGGTCGGCACGGCTTATGCGAATTTCCTTGCGGTGCTGATCGGCAACACCATCGCCCTCGTCTTCTTTTCCCGCAAGACAAGCGAGATCCATTTCGCAAAACCATCTCATGACATCCTTCGGCTGATCAGGGAATCTTCCAAATACGGGATCTCTTCTTTCCTGTCCAACGCCTCCGTCGCATTTGGAACCTTCGTCTCCAACATCGTCATTCTCCGTTATGGAACCGAACTCTATCTCGCTGCTTATTCCATCGTCAACAATATCGCCTTTACCTTTATGGGTGCCTTCTTTGGTCTCTTCTCAACAACAGGACCGCTCGTAAGCTATGCGGTAGGAGAAAGGAACAAAGAGAAACTCAACAGGCTCTTCAAACAGACCTTCATCCTGATCACCATACTCGCATTCGTGACGATACTGATGTTCCTGATATTAGGGGATCCGGTCGCCAGACTCTTCACGAATGAAAGCGCAAAAGATGCCAAGGATCTGATCAATTACGGCATGAGGATCATGCCGTACAGTTTCCTGTTCTTCGGTTACAACGTGGGAGCACGCATGACCTTCGCTTCATTAGGCAATCACAGAACATCCGCATTCTTGACGACTATGCAGGAAGTAGTTCTCAATAATATCACTGTCATCATATTGCCTCTGATGTTCGGTATCACCGGTATATGGTTCTCCTTCCTCGCCTGCAACATCCTGATGTGTCTGATCACCGTTTTTATCGTATACCGCAATAAAGATAATTACGGTTATGGAAAGTTCGGTGTCGCTTATCTGATCGACCGATAATAATATAACAAATACAGATCTGAAAAGAGAGGTTATGTAAACTATCCTGGATCAGCACCCGCAGGTTAAATTATCCTGTGGGTGTTTTCTTTTCAAGTGTAAACTTGCGTGGACAGGAATGAAAACAGATGAAAAAGAAGAAGCTCCTTTCCTATCATTAGAGTGTCTGCA
>JAZPYW010000125.1:0-15206 GCA_045544415.1 Erysipelotrichaceae bacterium | reverse complement strand
CAATAGTCCAGAAGGCCGGGACTTTGACACCGTTTGACTTGAGAACGAAGTCATAGTAGGCTTCGATCTCGTATTCATACATGCCCGGTTTCATATTGTGCAGCATGTTGCGAACACCTGCTTCGGTGATCGCTACGGCCTTGCGGTGCGCCTCGATCTCTTCCGGGTACTTGATCGTTCTCAGATCGCAGACGATCGGATAAGCGTTATGCATCGTCAGAAACGGATAGGCCTTCTGCAGTTTTCTTGCCAGGATCTGTTCGGAATTGAAGGCATAAGACATTCTCCATCTTGCGATATCTACATAGCAGTCCTGTACTCTCCCATTGAACATCAGTCTCGATACGACATCTTCCCACTCTTCATTGGCTACGATACGGTCGATCCCGGTAGAGGCTCTCAGAGCTTCCAGATCGAATGTCGCATTGTCCCATCTCTGTTCCTTCTCGCTCGGGATATGCATGAACAGTACTTCACTCACCGTACCGTTCACCTTGGACATCAGTAATGTCGCATTCTTGACATCCAGTCCTGTCAGATATAAAAAGTTCCTGTACGGTTCAAACATGTATGTCTCATCATGACTGGACTCGGCAGGATCTCCGCTGTGCACAAAATAAATGGAGTTATCCTTGAGCTGTTCCGCTACCTTTTTCCGGCTGTTTCGATAGATCTCTGCACCCAACATATACCATCCTCCTTTGAAAACTTTTCATAGACTGTAAAAAGTTTTCTAATAATATGAAAATAGTTTACTCTAAACTTTGATAAAAAACAATATTATCTTTAATTTCTATACTTTTGTATCATTTATTGATTGCATTTACACAGATTTTCCGGGAATATGAAAACCCATTTTCCAATGGGCTCTTTTATATATCAAATAAGTTTATTATTCTTCGTAATGGCCTTTACATGCATAAATGACCAGATTCTGTCTGTCATCAAAATTATAGACCAACCTATGTTCGTCGTTTATTCTTCTGCTGCAGGCCTTTATTTCTTTTAACGCTTCAGGTTTTCCGATCCCCTTCAGCAATCCGTTTCTATCGATATCTCTGATAAGATCGTTTATCTTTTTGATCATTTTTCTATCTTCGAGCTGCCACTCAATATACTGAGACCAGGCAATTGGAGTCCGGACGATATTCTTCATTCAAAGGCCTTCAGCTCCTCTAATGTCATTTCCATGAAATTGCCTTCTTTGGCCTGTTCCACAGACTTTTTCAGCATCGCCAGATATTCCTGGTTCCTTTTATACTTTTCATATTCCCGATAGTCGTATTCCGAGATGATAACGACATTCTTATTGTTCTTTCTTGGAACGATGATCGGTTCTCCGGCATGAGCCATATCGAAATATTTTTTTATGTTATCACGGATATCCATCTGTTTCACGATGATCATTTCCCTTGCCTCCTAAAACCGTACGGTTATATGTACTATTTACAGTACTATTTTATTATATTCCTTCTTTTTTGTATAGTCTTTCCAGAAATATGAAAACCGCGTTCCCTGGGGGAACGGAGTTGTTATCGTTTTTATGAGTATTGTTTATTTTCTTTCCTTCGGCTGTTCCTCGTCCTCGTAGTAACGGCTCTTGTATCCGTAATACTGGCCTCCATAACCGTATCCTCCGATACTTCCCTTGCTGCCGTTGAGGATGAATCCGCCGATCTCGATACCGGTGCTCTTCAGCTCCTGCATGCCGTCTGCGACGACACTTCTGCGTGCGTAGTCGGCCATGATGACGTAGATCGCTTCATCCGCATACTTCGCCACCAGCATCGCATCGACCAGTGTTGCGGAAGGAGGTGTATCCAGAATGACGATATTTGCCTGTTTCTTCAAAGCCTCGACCAGTCTTCCCATCTTCTCGGTAGCCAGGACTTCCGAGTGATTGGTCAGGTTCTTATTGGAACCGAAGATGACTTTGAGGTTGATGCCGTATCTGCGATAGGACACCATGACATGATCGAGTTCTTCTTCTTCATTCAGGACATCGATGATGCCCGGCTGATCTTCATAGAACTGGAATACTTCCCGCAAAGACGGATGTCTCAGGTCGCAGTCGACCAGGACGACTTTCTTGTTTTTGCCGGAAAGAGAAATAGCCAAATTGGCTGCCACCGTGGATTTTCCTTCTCCCGGTACCGAGGAAGTCACCATGATGACTTTATGACCGCTCTCTTCCAGTTTTCTCATGACTCGGGTACGTATCAGTCTTATGGATTCCAGATAGTCCTGCTGAACGTTATGTTCGAGGATATTGATGCCGGAAGAACCGCTTCTTCTCTTTTTCTTCTTATAGATCGGCAATGTACCTAAGTGATCGACATTGGAGAAGGCTTTGACATCCTTGGAAGTACGTACGGTACGGTACATCAGCATATGTACGAATACCGCACCTAATCCCAGTACCAGTCCGATCAGAGCGCCTCTGAGGGCGTTGCCCCGTACGGCGACTGCCTGACCGCTGTCTCTCGGAATGCCGCTGTCATCGACGATCTCCATGACGGTCTCGCCTACGACATACTGGGCTACCTTCGGATAGTTGCGGATGATAGACAGCAAGGTCTGATAGGACTTGTTCGGATCCTGGGAAGTGACGCTGATCGTCACGAGGTTGGTTTCTGCAACGTTCGTGACTTTGATATTGGAAGGAAGGCTTGTGACCCCCAGATCTTCCATGATGACATCCTTGAGCACACCGCTCGTCAGGATATACGGGAATACCGTACCTAACTGAGAAGCCGAACGCGGATTGGCGGTAGATCCTTCCGAGGAAGAATAGATCGCCACCGTCGCTTCTGCCTTATAAGCCGGTACATAGGTACTGCGGGTACGGAAGTAGCTGAAAGCTCCCAGTGCCAGAGTCAATACGAAAACCACGATCCACAGCTTCTTGAACGAGTTCCAGAATGCATCGACAAATGCGGTTATATCCAGTTTTTCGATCTCTGTATTGGTTTCAGCCATTCTATTCCTTTACATCCTCTTCAGCAGAGTCTTTCTTTGCGCTTGCGGTAGGATCCTTCCTTTCCGCATAGTGTCCATAGACGCCATAGCGTCCGTAATTTCCATAGTTACCGTAGTTTCCATAACGGCCGTAACTGCCGTATTTTCCATATCTTCCGTAATTGCCGTAGTAGTTTCCGACGATGGCCCTTCCGGTTCCCGGAAGTGTCCGTACCCCATTCAGGATACAGCCGGACATATGGCAGCGGTACTTCTTGAGTTCATCGATCGCATCGTTGATATCGGCAGCCAGGGCCCTATTGTACTGGACGACCAGGATGGAGATATCGGAGATGTTGGCTACGGATTCCGCATCGGCCATCAGCGACATAGGCGGAGTATCCAGGATAATGATATCCATCAGTCCCTTGAGCTTTTCGATCATCTTCACGAAGACCGGTTCCTTCAGGTACTCGGTAGAATTCCGGCTTCCCTTTCCTGTTAATAACAGCGGGAGTTTACTTACCGGATCACGGTAGAGGATATCCTTGGCAGCCGATGTCGATCCGTCGATCAGATCGGTGAGGGACGTTCCTTCCTTGACATCGATACCGAAGATCTTCGCCTGAGAAGGTCTACGTAAATCGCAGTCTACCAGCAGTACTTTCTTGCCCTGTTCCTGCATCGTCAATGCCAGGTTGGCCGCTACCGTAGACTTTCCTTCATGTTCGGCAACAGAGCTGATCATGATGACCTTGGCATTATGGCGTTCTGCCGACTTGATGACGGCTGCCGCGATCTTCTTATAGCGTTCCACAAAGGAGAAGCTGGCGGTCACATCGGACACCAGAACGCTGTTCTTGCCGATATCGGCCTTGGATTTTCTTATCTTTTCATGTTCGAGAGAACCGAGGAAATGCGCATCCAGTTTCTCTCGGGCGTCCTTTTCGCTCTTGATCGTATCGTGACGGTAGGACAGATACGCAAAGACGGCTGTCAGTACGACAAAGGCCAGCACGAAGGCTCTCTTGGCCATGCCGGTAGGAGAATGTCCGGCGACACTCTTCGTCGGTACCTGAGGCTGTGCCAGCACCTCCATGACCATCGTCGAATTGACATACTGTATCAGATCCGGATAGAGCTTCATGATGGACCGTATGATCCTAAAGGTCTTTTCCGGGGAATCGCTCGTGACACTTAAAGTCAGCAGGTTCGTCTCATTGATGACCTTGGCGGAAGTCCGCGCATCGAAGGTCTCCAGTCCGACATCCTCGCAGACCATCTTCTTCATGATGTCGCTGTTCAGGATGCTGGTGAAACTGGAAGCGACCGATCGTGCCGAAGAGAGGTTATTGTAGGCATAGACACTGCTGGACGTACGTTTATACATGACCGCAAAGGTCGCATTGGACGTATAGGTGACATTGGTACGTGCACTGAAGACCATCATCGTGATCATCGCAACAGCGAGCGCACCCAAAATGATCGCCCAGAGACTGCGCAATACATCCGTAATTAAACTGAAGAACTCGACATTCTCAAAGAGTTCTGTACTGCTGTCTCTTCTCTCGCTCATCAGTAGTCCTCCGTGACGATGACGACCATTCTCGTCTCCGTCGTCAGTGAATAAGATAATCTCAGCCGATATTCGACACTGTAGATGCCCGGTGTCGTCAGATCCAGCAGGGAATCATCGATGCTGAAGTCGTAATCCGTAACTCCGGCCTCTTCAAAAGTCAGTTCCTTGTCTCCTCTGCGTACTCCTACCAGATAGGAATTCAGATCGATCGTTTCCGTACCGACCGGTACATAGATGATATAGTCCGATAAAGACGGACGCATACGGTTGTATTCGGTAGCACTGCATACATTCAGCATCAGATCCAGTTTCTCGACATCTCCGTAATCATTCGTCACTTCCAGTTCTACCGGATATTCACCCGTAGTCGCCGAACCGCTCGATGTCGTCACGATCTTCACTTTACGCGAGATATCGCCGCTCAAAACATCTTCTGCTTCGAAGAATGAAAAATCATAGGAAGAAGCCATTCTCATCAATAACGGTTTCTTGGATACGAAACGCGGAGAATGATAGTCATCGAAAATGACTCTTCTGCTGATGGAAGATACATTATTGTGGGAATCGAAAGCCGAGTAATCGACTCTTATGACACCCTCTTCAATGAAGTTGGATTTTCCGGCAATGACGATCGTCGAAGTGACATCTCCGTCTCTATCGTCTTCTGCCGTAACACCTCTCAGAAAGTCCCGGTCGGTCGCATTCACGCTCAGATGGATCACATCCTGATCGACCTTCATGACCGGAGGTGTCACATCTTTATCTCTGTATGCCCGAAACTGATCCACACCGAAAACAACACTTGTGATCAGAAACAGAACTAACAATACGATACGAAGAATGCGCATGAAAACTCCTTCCTCATGGGAACTACTATTCAATTATAATGGATTATTGCAGATTTTAAAAACCTATTATTATAAATATATATTAGGAAAGAGTATGCCATCATTTTTATATCTAGTCTTTCAGGCACCCGATCGGAACAACAAGAACCCCGTCTTCACGTTTGTATGCAAACGGTGCGACTCCGCATAAGACCATCAGGAATGCAGGTTCCTTCATCTTTTCCTTATTGATTTTTGATGACAGTTTTTTCAGGCTTTCGGCTCCCTCCTCGATCAGTTTGTCGCCTCCCAATTTAATCTCGACCAGAGCATAGCTGCCGTTTCTCAAATGGATCACAGCATCACATTCAAGGCCGTTCTTATCTCGATAGTGATATACGCGGCCACCCAGTACATCGCTGTATACCCTCAGATCCCTGATGCAAAGGTTTTCAAATATCAACCCCATAAACTTTAAATCATTGATCAGATCAGCGGGACCCAGCCCAAGTGCCGCAGCTGCTATAGAAGGATCAACAAAATATCTTGTGTCTGAAGTACGTATCGCTGTTTTTGAACGAAGGTCAGGATTCCAGGCCGGTGATTCTTCTATTACAAATATCCTCTTCAGAGTGTTCAAATACCTGTACACTGTTTCTTTGTCAAAGGTATCTATATCATTGCTGAGCACATCGGCTCTGATCGTTTCCAGCGAAGCTTGTGTAGCAATATTTCTGGCGTAAGATCTCATGAGCCGTCTTGTCCTCTCGGGGTCCTTTTTTATATCTCCGGCTCTTGATATATCATCATTGACAACCGCATCAAAATAATCAAAAGCCTGCTTTAGGGCGATTCTTTCCGAGCGGTTTATCGACATCGGCCAGCCTCCCCGACAGATAAGATAAGCAATATCATCAATTGTATGGCTGTCTGTTGCCGTGACCTCATGACCATCGAATAAAGCTTTTAAAGAAACCTTGCCGGATGAATCCCCGGATTCATATAACGACATCGGTCTCATTCTCATACGGACGATACGGCCTGTGCCTGTGTGCATACTTTCATCGAACACCGGAGGAACCGATGAACCGGTAAGTATAAACTGACCGAATTCACCTCTGCGGTCAACTTCATATCTCACTGCGTTCCAGATATTCGGAGCGATCTGCCACTCGTCAATCAAGTGAGGAACTGCACCTTCCAAAAGATTAGACGGTTTTATTCTTGCCATCTGCTGATACTGTTCTGTCATATCCGGACGATCCATTTCAATGATGCTTTCGGCTATATGCTTCGCAGAAGTTGTTTTTCCACACCATTTAGCACCTTCAATAAGCACCGCTCCTTTTGATTCCAAACAATCCTGCAAAACCTTATCTGATATTCTTTGATAGTATTCTTTCATAAGGTCCTCCTTCCAAACTGAAACCGAGTATTTGGCTTTTTCATAACCGAGTATTTGGCTATATTATACCCGAGTATTTGGCGATTATCAATAATAGAATGCCTAACATGAAAAGGGCCATTCTAATTGACCCGATTACCATGTGCAAATGAATATTGTATATAATTAAATAATTCTGTATTTTTTCAGCAGTTCTACTCTCTTCTTCCCGATCTGTAAGGTCTTCTCGGGATCCTTGCCCTTATCGGTATCTCTAAGGTATCTCAGGATACGCTGAGACCAGGCTAAAGGTAAGAGATATTTATGTTTCTTCAGATAAGGATAGTTCTTTGTCATATAGGAAAGAGAAGGGAATAAGGCTTTGCGCAGTCCTTTCTTCTTTCTTCCCTGTTTTACGGAAGATACCGCATCCAGGGTGATATTGGCGGAATGAAGTCTGTTTTCATCATTGGCACCGTAGATCCCTCCCGAGATCATATCCTCCAATAGAGGGATTTCGTCGATGTCCGTATCGATGAGCTCTTCCGGGATGTGAGACTTTTCTGTATCCAGACCGAGATGTCTGATGCAGATCTTCAGAACTGCCTCTAAGAAAGTGTAGAGGTGCTTTTCTCTACAGGAGGAGGAGATCTCCTTCCAGTCGATGAAAGAGCCGTAGTGCTCCAGGAAGAGAACCATGTCGCAGAGCTGTCTTATCCCGATGCCCGAATAGATGAGATGCTTGTAGGCATGGGTGATCAGATAGAGGAAATGTCTCGTATGAGGAAAAGTCTTCACCGGTATCCCGTGGATGTCCGTACGGATAAAGTCTCTACCTTCAAAGAGGGTGTTGAGATCGCCATACGCTTCCTCTTTGGAGGCGAAGGGGACCTTGTGGACTTCGAGACATACATAGGAATCCTTATTCAGGTAGGTGATCTCCGCATCGTTTTCCGGGGAGATATCCTCTCCGCTTGCTTCATAGCCTTCTTTCATCAGAAAGTCATGGTAGGTGTGTATCTCTTCTGCCTGGATCAGGAGATCTTCGTCTACGGAAGGACGAAGTTCCGGTTCAGGATAGAGGTTTCGCACCGTGATGCCCTTCATGACCAGGGGCTCGAGTCCTTTTTCCTGCATCTTCCGGTAGAGAAGAAGAAAGGAAGCCGTGCGTTCCGCCTGGCGGACCGTCAGCTTTTCGGCAGCCCTGCGGTGGATCTCCATGCGCTCCGGAGAGAGTTTATACAGGGCATCCACCACCAGAGGATAGACCAGGTGGGCGCTTGAAAAACGGAGGATGCGGTTCAGGTTCTGAAAGATATCCTCCTGTTTCTCTATGGGTTTTCCGTGTATCGTTTCCCTGAGGATATCGGCGAAAAGACGCTGATCCTCAGGAAGAGAACTGCTAGAAGCCATCCGAATCCATGTCTTCCGGGATCTCGATGGTGATCTCCCCTTCGTTCTCGATGATGGTCACGCCGCTGTTTGGCGCTTCCTCTTCCGTCGTATCGTCTGCCGAAGCTTCCTCGACCGGTTCTTCCTTCTTCTTCCGACAGCCGGAAAGAAGGGAAACGATCATCAGGAAGCTGAGCAGTATCGTGAACAGTCTTTTGAGTTCTGTATGTTTCATAGATCCTCCTCATACAGCACATAGCCGTTATCGTGAAGCTGCCGAATGTAGTCTTCGATGAGACTCTCGACATCGGTATCTTTCGGGATATCGAAGTTCTCTCTCATGAGAGAAACGATGGAGGGAAGGTCCTTTCCTTCAGAAAGGCACTGCCAGATCATCTCTCCGGTATCGTTGAGCACCGTCGTATAGGGACAGTATTTCTGGGCCTCGAAGGCTGCGACCAGAATAGTCTGACCGCAGACGTGGGTCAAGATGACGCCGGGGCGCACACGGATCATAGTTCTTCTTCCTCCTTTGGCGTATTCAATGACAGGTATCCGCGAAGGATCTCCGTAGAGTCCTCCGTCCCGTCGTTGGTGAAGACGTACAGCGGGATCTCCTTCATGACCCTTTCGATCATGGATGAAAGGTATTCCACGTCTTCCTTCGTCTCGGGAAGGACGCAGAACTGCCGGAAGAGCTTGCGGATGCAGTAGCGTTCATCCGGCTTCTCCAGCACATTTTCCTTTCCCTGCTCCAGGAAGACAATGCCGCCAAGCTTTGCGGAGAGATCACTTCCGATGTTTTCCTTGCCGTTCCAGCAGGAAGGGCGCACATAAATGTCCTCTCCCCTGAAGTCCAATAGAGGCATATCGCCCGAGATCATCTTGATCTCGTCGGGATGAAGGCTCATCCAGTTGAGATACTGGGTCGTCTTTCCGACGCCGCTTCTTCCGCTGAGCAGATAGGCTTTCCCGTTTCGGATGAAGGATACGGAATGAAACAGGGTGCAGCCGTAAGAAAGGAGGTATGTAGCGGTCAGATAGAGAAGGCCCTTGTATTCCACGTAGTCATCGGGAGTTCCTTCGGGATGAAAGCTCCGGAAGAGTTCGAAATGCGCATCGTCCATGCGGATGTCGCATTCCAAAGAATCCGAACGGCGGATCCTTCTTCCGAAGTGGACCGCTGTACCTTTATGACGGAAGGAATACTTTACCAGGATCCCCGAAAGCTGTATTTCAAATACTTTTTCCATAGGTCCAATAAGAGAATTGCGTGAGAATCCATCTCACGCAATTCTTAAGCTGCTGTTAAGGCTGGACCTCTCCCGGATCTTCGAAATGATGATCGATCATCCATTTCCGGTAGTCGGCCCAGGTTCCGGCATCGCCGTCCCCGTCGACGTCGAGGTCGATGAGGTCTTCGCCGAGAACGAGCCACATTTCGTAGTCCCAAGGGATGTCATCGAAATCGATGGTAGTATCCCCGGAACCGTCTCCGGTCCATCCTCCGGTCGACGAGCCTTCGATCTTGTTTACTGTGAGTAACGGATTGTTCCACATTTTCTTCATAGCTATCTTCCTCCGTTTCCTAGTCGCATGGGGCGTCGGTCTTCTTCAGACCGCTGATCGTACCGTCTCCGAATGTCAGAGTACGCATCGTCTTGCCTTTGACGGTGATGCCGTCGAACGTCGTCCAGAACTGCTTGATGTTGACGGAATCGAGGCTCTTGTAGTCCTTGAGATCGTAGTAGCCGAGATAACCGTCCAACATACCCTTTGTCTTGTAGATCTTGTTTGCGGTAAGAGTAGTGGTCGTCGTGCTGTTGACGGCCTTGATCGTCAGGGTCTCCACATAGGTTCCTTCGTGATCGTTCGTCTCGATGATGAATCCGGCGTTGTCGTAGTTGAGGTCATCGATCGCGGTGATCGCGAGGAGATCGGCGATCTTGAGGCCCTGCTTGTAGTATGTGTAGTGCGTATACGGAAGCATATAGTTGTCCGGAACTTCCTTCAGGAAGTAGGTCGTGTTCCGTACCGGAACAGCTGCCGTACCGATTGTATCGTAGGCATTCGCACTGTTCCAAGCAGCCTTACCGCTGTCTTTGATGTACTGGTAAGAGTAGGCTGTACCGTCTTCATCGCTGGACTTGCCGTTCTCATCGAATGTCAGGTCTGCGGAATCGTAGCCGTTGCTCTTGCCGGCGTAGTCTGTGTAGTAGCCGCCGTAGAGCGTTCCTTCCGCCGTCATCGCAAAGATGTTGAAGCTTTCGACCTTCACGCCGTTGACAGCCATCGGATAGCGGTATACGTCATTGTTGGCAGAATGGTAAACGTAGTAGACGCCTTCGTAACTGTTGCTGTAATTGACTCTGTAGTAACTGTTCGGCCTATCGATCGTACCGGTTGCGGTATTTCCGGAAATCGTCGCCTTGGTGACCGGCAGATTCTGAGTGTTTTCAGCTGAAGATGTCACTTCGTCTAAAGTGTATCCAGCCGGCATGGATGCTGTCGGTTCGACGATCGTGTAGGTGGTATCTCTTCCCATGTTGTTGAAGTTGATATACCAGCCGTCCTTGACATTGACAGTGACAGTAGCACCGTTATCGAACCAGTAGAATCCGGTGTAATAGGAGTAGTAATTATAACTTACTGTTTCTCCTTCGACTGTTTCGCTGCCCGTATGAAGCTCTAAATCGACCGCCTTAACTGTATTCGGCGAACCGTTGTAGTCGTACGTGATATACGGATACGGATAGGTATCATCTGCCTCGTGTGTCAGAATATTGGTAATATGCGTATCGTCTGTACGGAGTTCGCTTATTTCCGGCGTGACATTGTCACTGACTTCAACACCGTCCATAACGATCGTATTACGATCATCTTCTGCTGTGGAAATGAAGAACCAGCTCGTATCATACCATGTGTTATAAGCGGAATCGCCCGGATGATTTGCGTTCGGGTTATCGATCGTGATCGTGATCGGGAAGAGATCATCTTCCGGAGCGGTCGTATCTGCAACTACCTTCTTGATATACAGGTTGCTTCGACGGTCATTGGTAGCTTCTAGCAGCAGCATGCTTTCGCCGCTCTTGGCGACATAAGTCTTGCCTCCAAACTTATAGTAAGTCGTGCCGTCCACTGTTGCTGTCTTATTGTCAGCGAGATTCTTGATCGCAGTCGGCAAAGTACTCTCGTCCTGTACTTCGATCAGGACAGTTGTCGTACCATTGATGACCATCGGGTGATAGATATCAGCTGTGAGATCCCAGCGGTAGGAGAAGTTTGCCGGTTCCTCGACGGTGTAGTCGTAGCCCTTTTCACGGACGGTGATATCTTCGCCTGTGACGGAAAGAACACCAAGAGAGATGAAGAGTTCTGTAGCCGGAGCCTGGACCCACTGCTTGCCGCCATCAGGTGTGGTCACCTCTGTTGCGGTTTCCATGTCGACAGTGGTGTAGATCTCGGTATGTTCTACGTTGTCCTCGTCAACATACTTTCTTGTGATTGTCAGGACGACGTTATCTGCCGCTCTCGCATCCAGGTAGTTGTTCCAGGTTTTCTTGAATTTGATCGGCGTGGCATCCAGGGACATGTCGCCGTTGACGTAATTCGTGTAGTTGGCTGTCGGCATATCGACGCCGCCGTACTTGTAGTCGGCGCTCAGACCGGTGTTGGTCTTCATACTGAAGGTAGCGCCATTGGCGTCGATGAGAGCCTGCAGCTGAGCGTCAGTCAGACCGCCGGTCCATGTACCGTTCGCATATTCATAAGTCGTTCCGTTGATGAGGACACGGAGCTGAGCTTTAGTGCTTGCTGCCAAATCGGAATCGGTTACTTTGCGGATGCCGTTGTCGAGGTCGGCAATCAGGTCATAGGCTTCCTGCTTCGGCCAGACGGTGAACGTAACGGAGTAGTAGACACCGTGTTCGAGTTCGTCGTTCGCATCGCTGGTGTTCCAGACGACGGAGTTGTTGGCGTTGACTTCGGCTTCAGGTACGTTCTCCCCTTCCCAAGGGTATTCCACGTAGTAGACAGTAGTGCTTCCTACCCGTCTTGAGAAGATCTTGTGCGTGCCGTCCGTTCCGGCATTGACCTGGGCCTGTGTGATGTTATAGGTCTGTGTGCCGATCGTATAGACATAACCGGTCTCGGTCTGAGTCAACGGATAGGACTTGTTGTAGGTGAAGTTTCCGGCTGTACCGATCAGGGACTGCGTCTCGATGTGGGACATCGAAGTGACGCCGTCGGTGATGGTGACGTCGGTCAGACCGATCTCGCTGGAGATCGAACCTGCGATGTCTGCCAAGGATGCGGCGAACTCATCGGCATCATTACCCGGTTTGTAAGTACCACCTGCATATGTAGCCAGGTTCGTCATACGCGTAGCATCACTGGAAAGACCAACACTATACAATGTCTTATTGTGATCGACGATGGACTTGGCGACTTCTTTTGAGGTCTCATAGCATCTTGTGATACTGGTATTGCCGCTGCCGGCACCAAAAATCGGAATCTTCACACGGTTATCGATTGCCCTCTCACTGGCGAGTTCTGAATCAGAATAACTGCCTCTGGACACTCGATATGTAGGGTCACCGTCGGAAACGAATACAATGTAAGTCTTGCCGGCTGTCGACGTTTCCATACTGTTGGCCAGATCCAAGCCTTTTTCCCAGTTGGTTCCTCGACCGATATCGTTGATACCGTCGCCGAGGTCATCGTCATCGGAGATAGGAAGGTTGTCAACAACACCTTTATATACAGTAGCATCCGAAGTGAAATTGGAAGCGTTCGTTCCAGTCCCGAACGTTCTGATTCTTCCGTCTGTCGCGAACGTAACAAGACCCATTTCAACCAGTTTGTTCCCCTGGCTGTCTTTCAGATCAAGGAGGGTATCAGCTAATGCATCTACCGCATTTTTTGCAAGTGTTAAACGTGAAGTGCCATCAAAATCAGGATTATCAACTGTTACCCATCCCCATCTATTATCCCAATATGTAGTTGTAGGCATATCTCCGCTGATATCTTCCTCCATACTACCGGAAAGGTCGAAGACGACGATGACACGTGCGGTGGTCTTGGATTCGGTGCTTTCTTTGTTTCCTACGAAGCCTAATGTGATGTCGTAGGTACCATCAGACTTCTGGTCGGTGACGTTCTTGCCGACATCCGGGGTGAAGGACGGAGTCGGAGTGGTTCCCGGATCATCTCCGCCGGAAGAAGGAACGTAGCCTTCCTCTATCGTCTTAGGTGTATAGATGACATAGATGTGGGAGTTGGGGGCAACGGATCCATCGTTATTCCAGTTCGTTCTGCTTGCATTAGAATAACGCCAGTTATCATTGGTAGGTCCAGTTGCATTCACCCTCCTGATTGCAGGCCAGATGGCTGTTCCGCCTGTGGCAGGGTTTCCGGTCGCTGCGGTTGATCTATAATATGTGGCCTGATATTCGTAGTCCTTGAAGTCGTAGATCAAGACTGCATAATCGTTGTCGCCATAATCCTGTCGTCTTAAATTTGTAGGGTAGTTCGTATTCGTAGAGCTTCCGGCAGGGAATTCCACGAAAGAACCACCACTCATATAACCATGATGGATCGTAACCATATTACCGTTGTTGGTGCCCCACGTTACCGTGAACGTCGAGAACTCATCCGCAGTAAAGGATACCGTCTGTCCGACGACGATGTCTTCGGTGCCGTTTTCGACCAGCTTGGTATCTACCTGGACTTCCTCATATCCGGTGACGACGACTTCGGTGACCGGTTCCTGATAGGTCTCCTTAACGGTGTAGTTCTCCGTGACGAGCTTGTATCCCAGCCATGTGGAAGGATCGTACCACTTGTAGGCGACCTTCTGCTTGACCTGTCTGGTCTTCTGGACGTCTCTGGTCTTGGTGACCATCGTCGTACGGCTCTCCGTGACTTCTCTAGTCTCGTAGACCGGTTCTTCCTCGTACTTCGGAACGGTCTTCGTGATGTCTTCCTCTACAGCTTCCACTGCTTCCGGAGTAAAGACGACGGTACCGTCCTCGTTTACTTCTTCCTTTACGTGGTAGGTCTCGAAATCGACACCGGTAAGGTTTTCTTCACCGGCATAGGTCAGCGTGACGCTCACCTTGTTTTCGGAGAAGTCCTTCGGCTCGATCTCTTCGTCGTTGTAGAAGAAGGTGATGTCGGCAGCTGCCACATTGACATCTTCCCCGAGCTTTTCTCTCAGGGCTGCCAGGGCTTCCGGCTTCGCTTCTCCCACGACAACAGCCGTACCTTCCGGAACGGTGCCTGCCTCATAGGATACTTCAACGGTAAGATCTCCTACTGTGTATGTCTCGTGGAAAGGATCCGCGTTGAGGAGCGTTTCCGGTTCAGCTTCCGGAGCGTCATCCTCCGCTTCAGGAAGAACCTCATTCACTTCCTCTTCAGGAAGCTCTTCTACCTCGAAAACAGGCTCCTCTTCTTCAGGAACTGTTTCTTCCCCGGCAGGAAGCTCTTCCGCAGGAGTCTCTTCCGCAGGGACCTCTGCCTCTTCCTCAGCTAAAGTTTCTTCGTTCGTCTGTTCCGGAACAGTCTCTGTCTCCGGAGCGTCTTCCGCAAACACCGTATTGGCCGGCATGTTCGTCAGGCACATCAGTACGGTAAGTGCGATCACCATAAAGATCTTCAAGGTCTTTTTCATGGCTATCTCCCTTCTTAGATAAGCTTTTATCTTATGACTCATGCGACAAAAAAGTCGGTATGCATAAGATACCTAACCTAATTATAGGGGAATAGTCTCTTGATTTCAATCAAATTTTACTTTAGTCAATAATTTTTAGATATTTATCTATATAAAGTAGTCCTTGCTTCTATTACAGCTTTATTTCTGCCTTTTCTATTATAAGAATTGTATTCTTAATTATCCATGAACATAATAAAAACAGGATTTAGTGGTTATGTAAACTATCCTGGATCAGCACCCGCAGGTTAAATTATCCTGTGGGTGTTTTCTTTTCAAGTGTAAACTTGCGTGGACAGGAATGAAAACAGATGAAAAAGAAGAAGCTCCTTTCCTATCATTAGAGTGTCTGCA
>JAZPYW010000124.1:0-15800 GCA_045544415.1 Erysipelotrichaceae bacterium | reverse complement strand
CATTCTCGCGACCCAGAAGAAGATGATATCGTAGCCGGTGACCATGCAGGAAGTCGGATAATAGCGTTTGTAGTCATCCGTTTCTTCCGGCCAGCCTAAGGTCGTAAACGGCCATAAGGCAGAAGAGAACCAGGTATCCAGAACATCTTCATCCTGTACGTAATTCTCGATATCTTTCGGCGGATCGTATTCGCAATAGATCTCTCCGGTCTCTTTGTGATACCAGACCGGGATACGATGACCCCACCATAACTGTCGGGAGATACACCAGTCTTCGATATTCTCCAGCCAGCCGTTGAAGGTCTTTTCAAAACGTTTCGGATAGAAGTTGATCTTCGTCTCTTCGTTCTGCTGATTCTTCAGGACATCTTCTGCTAAAGGTTTCATCTTGACGAACCACTGCTTGGAAAGATACGGTTCGACCATCGCATCTGTTCTCTCCGAATGGCCTACGGAGTGGACGATGTGCTCTTCTTTGACGAAGTTGCCTTCAGATGCGATCTTTTCGATGACTTTCTTACGGCATTCAAAACGGTCGAGGCCTTCGAATTCTTTAGCCAGAGCGTTCATCGTACCGTCTTCATTCATACAGATCGGCATCGGCAGATCATGTCTCTTGGCGATCTGATAGTCGTTCGGATCGTGAGCCGGCGTACATTTCATGGCACCGGTACCGAAACCGATCTCGATATATTCATCGCCAATGATCGGCAGGATATCTCCATTCGCCGGGTTGTAGCACTTCTTGCCGATGAGATGATTCAGTTTCTTATCATCCGGATGGACAACGACACAGACATCACCGAACATCGTTTCCGGACGGGTCGTAGCGACATCAAAAGTCTCATCGCTGTCGACGAGATGATAGCGGAAATAATACATCGAAGCTTCGACGTCCTTGTGGATGACTTCGATATTGGAAAGAGCGGTCTTGGCGACCGGGTCCCAGTTGATGACTCTCTCTCCCTGATAGATGAGGCCTTCCTTGTAGTAGTCGACGAATACCTTGACGACCGCATCCGATAAGCCCTTATCCAGGGTGAATCTCTCTTTGCGGTAATCGACGGAATTGCCTAAGGTAGCCCATTGCTGACGGATATGTCCGGAATATTCTTCCTTCCATTCCCAGGCTTTTTCCAGGAACGCTTCTCTGCCGATATCATAACGGGAGACTCCCTGTTCCTTTAAACGGGCATCTACTTTGGCCTGTGTC
Source organism: Erysipelotrichaceae bacterium (assembly GCA_045544415.1). Taxonomy (GTDB): domain Bacteria; phylum Bacillota_I; class Bacilli_A; order Erysipelotrichales; family Erysipelotrichaceae; genus Colivicinus. The sequence goes on along the minus strand of JAZPYW010000124.1, from coordinate 14,587 downwards.
GCGATACCGGCGTGGTCCATTCCCGGTACCCAGAGGACATCATAGCCTTTTAAGCGGTTGTAGCGGGCGAGAAGATCCTGCAGGGTATTATCCATCGCGTGGCCAAGATGCAGCTTCCCGGTAACGTTCGGCGGAGGAATGACGATACAGTACGGTTTCTTGGACATATCGCCGCTCTCAAAGTAATGACGGTCCAGCCACTCCTGATATTTTCCTTCCTCTACCCGTTTCGAATCATACTTTCTTTCTAACATAAGACCTCCTAAATAAAGAAAAGACGCCCAAAGGACGTCTTATAACGTGTTACCACCTTTTTTCGCAATTGCTTGCCTCAGACCCGTAACGCGGGCAACGTGCCGTACTACTTCTTCATACAGCAGACTCCAAGACGACCTTCCCCTTTCCTTCCGTGATCCTTTCACCCTCCGGATCATCTCTATCTGTCACAGGAATGAGTACTCCTTCTCTTCTTTGTCTTCTAAATTATAGGAAATTCTTTTTCTTTACACAAGATAAAGCTGGAGAACTTCCTTTACTTTTTCGATATTTGTCTTCTTGAAGGCACTGGCGTATATCAGCTGATCATCGCTGCAGTTCAATGCTTCCCGGATCACTTTCTTCTGTTTGAAGAGTTCGTTGTTGGAAAGTTTATCGATCTTGTTGACGAGGATGACATACGGTTTTCCGAAGTGATCGAGATATTCCTTCATCTCGATATCGTCCTTCGTCGGCTTATGACGACAGTCGATGATCAGGACCGCCAGTCTCAAAGCTTCCCTCTTCGTGAAGTAGTCTTCCATCATCTCGCCGAATTCCACGATCTCCCTGTCGCTTCTCTGGGCATAGCCGTAGCCCGGAGCATCGACGAAGGTATACCCTTCATTCGTCTCGAAGAAGTTCAGCATCTTCGTCTTTCCCGGAGTCTTGCCGACATAGGCCGTAGATTTGCCGTAGAGGGCATTGATCAGGGAAGACTTCCCGACATTGGACTTTCCGATGAAGATGACTTCTTTATCGGAAAAAGGAAACTCCTGGAAAGACTTGGCGCTCTTGAGGAACTTAGCCATTGATCAGAGCCTCTTTGATGACCTGATCTACCTTTTCTACCGGCACGAAGCGTATCGTTTCCTTGACGGTATCCGGGATCTCATCGAGGTCCTTCACATTTCCCTTCGGAATGACGATCGTCGTGATGCCGGAACGATGGGCTGCCAGAGACTTCTCTTTCAGACCCCCGATCGGTAAGACATTGCCGCGCAGCGTGACTTCGCCGGTCATGGCCAGATTCGCATGTACGGCCTTTCCGGTGATCGCACTCAGCAGTGCTGTCGTGATCGTGACACCGGCGGACGGTCCGTCTTTCGGTACCGCTCCTTCCGGTACGTGGATATGGATATCGTGCGTATCGAAGAAAGAGATCTCGATCTTGTATTTCTTGGCGTTGGCCTTGATGTAGTCAAGGGCAATCTTCGTAGATTCGACCATGACATCGCCTAACTGTCCGGTGACGATCAGACGTCCCTTGCCTTCGAAGTAGTTGACTTCTACCGGCAGGATATCGCCGCCGAAGGATGTATAGGCCAGTCCGGTGACGACACCGACCTGATCTTTCTTCTCTTTCTGTCCGTAATCGTAGATCTCATGGCCTAACCAGGTGTTGATCAGGGCCTTGGTGATCTTGACGGACTTCTTTTTGTTTTTGAGGATCTCCAGTACCGATTTCCGGCAAAGCGCTCCGATCTGTCTTTCAAGCTGACGGACACCTGCTTCTCTCGTATAATGACGGATCAGATAGAGGATGCGGTCATCATCGAGATGGAACTGGGATGCCTGCAGACCGTTCGCATTCAGCTGTTTCGGTACCAGGTGTTTCTTCGCGATATTCAGCTTCTCTACTTCCGTATAGGAAGAGAGGTTGATGATCTCCAGACGGTCGTATAAGGCAGCCGGAATGTTTTCGGCATAGTTGGCTGTCGCAATGAAGAGGACATCGGAGAGATCGTACGGTTCTTCGAGATAATGATCGGAGAATGCGGAATTCTGTTCCGGATCGAGCACTTCCAGCATTGCCGAGCTCGGATCTCCCTTATAGTCGGAAGACATCTTGTCGATCTCATCGATCAGGAAGACCGGATTCGTCGTTCCCGCTCTCTTCATACCCTGGATGATACGTCCCGGCATGGAACCCAGATACGTACGTCTGTGGCCTCTCACTTCCGCTTCATCCTTGACACCTCCCAGGGAGATCTTGATGAATTTGCGGTCCAAAGCTCTCGCGACCGATTTCGCCAGAGAAGTCTTACCGACACCCGGCGGACCGACGAGACAGATGATCGGCGATTTCAGCGAATTCGTCATCTGCTTGACAGCTAAGTATTCCAGTATTCTCTCTTTGACTTTTGTCAGGCCGTAATGATCTTCATCGAGGATCTGCTGAGCCAGAGCGAGGTCTTCATTGTCTACCGACTTCTGATACCACGGTACATCGAGCAGCCATTCGAGGTAGGAAAGAATGACTCCGGATTCGCCCGAAGACGGCGGCAGCATCTCATAGTGCGCAAATTCCGCTCTCGCCTTCTCTTTGACGTATTCCGGATACGGTTCTTTTTCGACCCTCTCCTTCATCTTCTCGATATCGCCATAGCCCTTATCATCACCGAGCTCATCTTTGATGGCCTTCAGTTTTTCTCTCAGATAGTAGTCTTTCTGACCGTCTTCGATCTGTTCTTTGACCTTCTCGTTGATCTCTTTTTCGATGATGTCCATCTGCTGTTCACGATAGATGTATTCCAGCATCATCTCCAGTCTTCTCTTGATGGAGAGTTCGGACAGGAAGTTCTGTTTCTCCTTGGAGCCCTGTACATAAGCCTGGGCAAATGTATCGGCCAGCGTTGAAGATGTCTTCAGGTCAAAAGACAGTAATGTGGATACCGCAAAACCGGCTCTGGAGTACTTGGCAGCGATCGTATTGAATTCCTTGATCGCTCTTTTGGTCAAAGACTGTATCTCCATCTCGTTCTCGACGACGTCATCGAGCGGCGTCACTTCCACATGGTTGACACCATTCTTCTTGAAAGCCGAATGAATACGGCAGCGGCGCACACCGGTAAAGACCACTCTCAGATGATCATCTCTCGTTCTCGAGTTCTTGACCCGGCAGATCGTACCGACATCGTAGATATCCTCGATACCCGGCTGATCGACATTGAGATCGATCTGAGATACCAGAACGATATCGACGTTATTGGCGACTGCGTAATTCACGGCATCGATCGAAACGACTCTGCCTACTTCGATCGTCATATCCTGTAAAGGAAAGATCACGGCGCCTCTCGTACATAAGAGAGGATAGCTGATTCTTTCATTCATAGAATTCACCTCCTATATCTGTTAGAAAAAGACGCGTAAGCGCCTTTTCTAGTTGTTTTTCACGAAATCTAATGCTTTGGACAGGGACAGATCTGCTTTGAGATCTTCTTCCCTTACGATTCTCTTGATCTCTTCTAACGGCATCTGGTAGAGATCGGACCATTTCTGATATTCCTCTTCGACTTCTTCAGCTGTCGGTGTGAGGTTCTCAGCTTTTGCAATGGCCTCAAGAATCAAGTCCATCTTCACTTTCTTTCTTGCACTATCTCTCTGCGCTTCTTTAAAATCATCTCTCGTCTGTCCGAGGAACTGTAAATACTGTTCCAGACGGAGACCCTGAGCCATCAGTCTCTGTTCATAATCAGAGATCGATCTCTCTAATTCATTTTCGATCATGACTTCCGGAATTTCAACTGTCGTGCTCTGCTCCAGTTTATCCATCAGGTCGTTCGTCGCTACTGTTTCGGCATCTCTGGTCTTGCGGTCCATGATCTGCTTGCGGTAGTAAGCCTTGAGTTCCTCTAATGTAGTGACATCTTTATAGTTCAGGCTCTTGGCGAATTCATCATCTGCTTCCGGCAAAACTTTCTTCTTGATCTCATGTACCGTTACCTTAAAGGTGACCTTGGCACCGGCCAGTTCCTTGGCATGGTAGTCTTCCGGGAATGTGACTTCGATCTCTTTTGTCTCTTCCGGCTTCATACCGATGAGCTGTTCTTCAAAACCCGGAATGAAGGAACCGGAACCGATCACGAGATCGTGGTTCTCGTCTTTTCCACCTTCGAAAGCAACTCCGTCCTTGAATCCTTCGTAATCGATGACTGCCGTATCGCCGTCTTCGACTGCTCCGTCTTCCTTGAGTTCCAGATCAGCCTTGCGGTCGAGATCACTCTTTAATCTCTCGTCAACTTCTTCATCCGTTACGTTCTGTTCCGGAACGTTATAACCTAAACCTTTGTATTCACCTAAAGTGACGTCCGGTTTTACCGGGCATACGAAGGTCAGTGTGCATTCGTTCTTATCGAGCTTGTCGATCTTGAGTTCCGGTCTGTCGATCAGTTCGACTTCATGCTCCTTGAGAGCCTTATCCAGTTCACCCTGTGCTAACGCTTCTACTGCATCCAGCAGGATGGAATTCGGATTGATGGCCTTCTCAACGAGATGCTTTGGAGCCTGTCCCTTACGGAAACCCTTGATCTCTACTCTCTTCGCTGCTTTATTGAAAGCTTTCTCCTGGGCCTTTGCCCATTCTTCGGCATCGATCGTACAGGTGATCTCAGCTTTGGCGTTTTCTACTTTTTTGTATTCTGACATAGTGTCCTCCTAAACAGTGCTTCATTATTATAACAAAACAACTTTCCAAATACTAGTTCTATATTTTTACAGGTCGTTTTACTAAAATATTTACGTGTGTATAGGGAGGATCAACTATGCAGGGGATCGGTTTCGATAATAAGAAATACATCAGATTACAGTCTCAGAACATCCGCAAAAGAGTTTCCAAGTTCAATAAACTCTATATAGAATTCGGTGGAAAGCTTTTCGATGACAATCACGCGTCGAGAGTCGTTCCGGGTTTCGAGCCGGATACCAAGATCAAGATGCTGCTGAAACTGAAAGACAAAGTCGAGATGATGCTGGTCATCAGTGCCGATCACATCGAAAAGAATAAGAAGAGATCCGACCTCGGCATCACCTACGCTCAGGACCTGATGCGTCTGATCGACGCCTTCAATCTGGTCGGACTGGATGTAGGTTCGGTCGTCATCACTCATTTCCGCAAGCAGGATTCGGCGATCAAACTGAGAAAGACCCTGGAGAAATCCGGCATCAAAGTCGCCTATCACTATACGATCGACAACTATCCGAACGACATCAACACGATCCTCTCCAAGAACGGTTTCGGAAGAAATGAATACATTGAGACGACGAAGGATATCGTCGTTGTCACCGCTCCGGGTCCGGGTTCCGGCAAGATGGCTACCTGCCTGTCCCAGATGTACCACGACAACCTCAAAGGCATCAAATCCGGCTATGCGAAATTCGAGACCTTCCCGGTCTGGAACCTGCCGCTCAATCATCCGGTCAATCTGGCCTATGAAGCAGCGACTGTCGATCTCTCCGATGTCAACATGATCGACCCGTTCCATCTGGAAGCCTACAATAAGATCGCCGTCAACTATAACCGCGATGTCGAGACCTTCCCGGTCCTCAACGACCTGCTGATCCGCATCACCGGCAAACAGATCTACAAGTCCCCTACCGATATGGGTGTCAATATGCTCGGTTTCTGCATCTCCGATGAAGATGTCTGCATCCGTGCATCCCGGGAAGAAATGATCCGCCGCTACTATGAGACACTGGTCCAGGTCCGCAAGGAAGACATGCCGGAAGAGACCGTCACCAAGATGGAGACCATCCTGAAGAAAGCCGGAGTCGACCGCAATGACCGCAAAGTCATCGCCGCTGCACTGGATCTCGCCAATAAGACGAAAGAACCGGCTGCTGCCATCGAACTGACGGACGGCCGCATCATCACCGGCAAGACTTCCAAACTCTTAGGAGCCTGCAGTGCCTGCCTCCTGAACGCCCTGAAAGCACAGGCCGGCATCCCGGATGTCCATCTGCTTTCTGCCGGTGTACTGGAGCCGATCCAGGAGCTCAAGACCCATTATCTCAAGGGAAACAACCCTCGTCTGCATCCGGATGAGACACTGATCGCCTTAGCCGTCGGTTCCCGTACTTCCGATATCTGCGATGAAGCCATGAAGGCTCTGCCGCTGCTCAAGAATGCCGAGATGCATTCCAGCGTCATCCTGACCGACTACGATATCAACACAATCAAAAAGTTAGGCATACACCTAACCATGGAACCGATCTATCAGACGAAGAAACTCTATCACAGCAGCTAGCGTCTGCAGAAGGAGGAAAACGGACAGTCTGTACAGTCCGGCTTCTGCGCCCTGCATTTATATCTGCCGAAAAATATGAACTGATGATGAAGTTTTCCCCAGGACTCCTTCGGAAAATATCTCATCAGTTTTCTTTCGATCACGAGGACATCGTCCTCTTTTTTTGCGATGCCGAGACGTTTGGAGACCCGGGATACATGGGTATCGACCGCAAAGGCCGGTACATCGAAGCAGTTGTTCAGCACGACATTGGCGCTCTTTCGTCCTACACCCGGTAAAGATTCCAGCGCTTCCCGGTCGTTCGGCACTTCTCCGTGATACTTCTCCGCCAGCACTTTCGATAAGGCGATGATGTTTTTGGCCTTCATCGAGTATAGACCTACCGGACGTATGATCTCCTTGACTTCTTCGAGATCTGCTTCCGCCAGGGCAAAGGCATCCGGATATCTTCCGAAGAGTACCGGCGTCACCAAGTTGACTCTCTGGTCGGTCGTCTGGGCCGACATCGTCACTGCTACCAGCAGTTCGAAGTGATTCCGATGATCCAGCTCGCAGTGCGCATCGGGATAGAGGGCATCCAGCCCTTCCATGATCTCAGCGGTCCTTTTCACTGTTGCGCAGGATCCCTTCTATATAAGACATCTTGAGGATGCGTTTGGCATCGGCGATACGCAGGGCGTCCATGAACTGTTCCTTGGAGAACTCGCTCATCAGATCGCTGGCTTTCTGCAGTTCGGACGGTGATAACGGTCTTCCGAACACCATATCCAGGGTGCTGTAGGCATCTCCGGATTCTGCCAGTTCATATTTCTCGACATCGAATTCGAATACTTCATCGATATTGAAGGAGATCCCTCTTTTTCCGGAAGAGATCTTCAGATAATGCTTGCCGACAAGACGGGAAAGGATCTCATCGAGTTCCCGGTTGGAACGGGACATCTTCGTACACAGATAATCGTAGGAAAGAGCGATATCGTTCTCTTTCGCAAATTCGATCAGTAGAAGAAGCAGTGTCTCTTCTGCGGTCAGATTGAGTTTGTTGAAGTTGTCGAGTATCCAGTTCTTTTTATCAAAGTACGGCTGTTTGTACCATTTCTTCATAGCTGTTCATACCTCTCGATCAGTTTGGCCGTGATCTTTGCGGCGTTTCTGCAGGCCGTTTCGAGATTGAAATCGAAGTTCTTGTAGTCACCCCGGACCAAAGTCGCATCCGAGATCGAACGGATCACCAGGAAGCCGGTAGACAGTCTCCGGCAGGCACGGGCGACGGATGTTCCCTCCATCTCGCCGCATAAGGCAGTTGGATAGAAGCGCTTGATCGTATTGACCTGAGACTTCTTATAGATGAATGCCTCTCCGGAGACGATGCCTCCGAAGTGAAGATCTTTTCTCCTGCTTTTCTTCAGGATCTTCAGGGCCTTCTCATCTGCCTTGAACGACAGGTTCTCAGTCTCGAAAGAACGGAAGTAATTCGGTGAATCCGGGATGTCGATATCCCAGTCCGCTATCCGTTCGCTGATGACGGTATCACCGACATGGACATCCGCATCGAGCGATCCTGCGCAGCCGGTATTGATCACGAGCTCCGGTGCATATCTGCGGATCATCAGCGTCGTTGTGATAGCAGCGTTGCCTTTGCCGACACCGCATAGAGCCGTGACGACCTCCTGATCGCCCAGTTTTCCTCTGATGAATTCCTGCGTCAGATCTGTCTCTGTATATACATCTTTCAGCAGGGAAACGATCTCCTGCTGTTCCTGTTTCATTGCGCAAATCACACCGATCATAATTTCTCTCCTATTACCAGTATCTTTTCTTCTTCCACAAAGTCTTCCCGTATCTCTACTCTGAAACCGCACTCTTTCAGTTTCCGGCGTATCATCTCCGGTGAGAAGACATGCTGAAGATGATGTTCCTGCAGCATTCCCTCATCCGTATAGAACGTAAAGCATTCCTGCAGGGTCCTTTCAAACGGATCGGCCGAGATCGCCCACTGATATGGAACGTCCCGCACATATCCTTCTTCGATATATTCTTCCGCAAACTCCTTCAATCTCGCTTCATGATGCATATCGAAGATGAATCTTCCCTTCTCTTCCAGGTGTTCATAGACACAGCGGAAGCAGGAAGACAGTTCTTCTTCTTCGAGATAGTTGATGCTGTCGACGATGCATAAGACCACATCATAGGTCTTTCCCAGATGAAAGTCCGTCATATCCAGAAGCAGGTATTCTCCCGAATAGTTTCTTCTCGATACTTCCCTCATCTTCTCCGAGATATCGGAAGCCTTGACCTGATAGCCCTTTTTCTCCAGGATCCCGGTGATGCAGGCGGAACCGGAAGCCAGTTCCAAAAGAGAGACGAACGGTCTCTCTTCGATCACATCCAGCCAGAGGGGAAGCGACTCTTCATCCTGAAGAAGTTCATCGTAGTATTCCCCGAGTTCGCTGTAATTCTCTACAGTTCGATTAGAGGAAGGTCCTTCCATAATCCCTCCAGATCGTATACTTCTCTTTCTCCTTCGCAGAAGACGTGGATGACGATCTCTCCGAGATCGAGAAGCTGCCAGCGGGATTCCGGAGTCGTATTTCTATGGAGGATCTCATAGCCGTTCTTTTCGACGGTCTCCTCTACTTCTTCCAGGATCGCATGAGCCAGTCTCAGGTTGCGGGCCGAAGCGATCACGAAATAATCGACATACGGAGAATGTCCGCGGAAGTCGATGATCGTTATATCGTCAGCCTGTTTCTTGTCCATCGTTTCATAGACCAGTTTTAATAATTCGTTCATCCGTTCCTCTCTTTCTTAGATAGGATTCTACATCTGCACTCAGGGCTCTGTAGGCCCCGTAGAGGTCTTTATGAGCCAGTTCCAGGAATTCATCATCAAGTCCTCTTCCCGGCTCGCGTTTGTCGGCGATATAGAGAATGACCGCCAGTTTATTGCGGGATGTACAGATCGTATGATTGTATACCGCATTCAGGATCTGTGAATCATGAAGATTCAGTTTCTCCCTCAGATAATATTTCGCCGTATAGGAATGCTTCACCGGAAACGGATGATCCAGTTTATCCGGATCATAATACCGGAGATACTCATCCTGCCATTTCTCATCGAAACCCTTGGTGACATCGTGCAGAAGTCCGGCCGTATAGGCCTTGTTCACATCGACATGATGGCTGATCGCCAGTTCAGCAGCCGTCTGAGCGACCGACAGAGAATGAAGATAGCGGTGTTCGCTCGTTACCTTGCGGACCATGATCTTCAGAAGATCGGTATCATTGATGATCTTCTTGCGGATCTTGGAAGGATAGGTATGAAAATCGTCGAAATTGATGGCGTTATAGTCGAGTTCAGCGCGGGAGGACAATTTTCTTCTCCTTGGAAGCTTTATAGTATACCAGAGTCCTGCCGATACTCTGGACCAGTTCGCTGCCGGTATTGGCGGCGATCTCGATCTTGACTTCATTCATCTCGACCGGACAGGATTTGAGGACCGAGATCTTGACGAGTTCTCTGGCTTTGAGGGCATTGCGCACCGTTATATAGAGATTCTCGCTGAGTCCTTCCTTTCCTACCTGAAAGAGTGCTTTCTCCTGAGAAGCCAGATCCCGCAGGAATCGTTTCTGTTTTCCGTTCAGCATCAGATAAATACCTCGCTCTCGTACCATTTCATCTTATCACAGATGTGTATCTTCCCTTTTCCCTTCCCGACGAATCGCAGGACACCGAGACCTTTGATGTAGATAGTCTTGGAACCTTTATAGGAAAACGGGTTTGTTTTATAATTGTCGAATTTCAGTTTGATATCTTTGCGGTTGCGTTCAAAGTACGTATCCGCATTCTCATATTTCGTCCGATGGATATCCAATAGCGGATTGACGAAGAAGACCAGTGTCGAATCCTTCTCCGGTTCGACATCGACACGGCAGAGTCCTTCGATGAAGTAGGACATCGGCTCATAGACCTGATAGTTATGAGGCTTGAGTGTCTTGGCTAAGGATACTTCTTCCATCTTTTCTACCGGGAGGTAGGAGAGAACGGAATCCGGATCCAGAAGACCCGGTGTATCGATGAAGGTATAGTCTTCATAGTGCAGCTCTACCGAACCCAGGGTCGTACCCGGATAGCGGGAGACGCTCAGAGAATCCTCGCCGATCAGACGATTGATGATGGAGGACTTTCCGGCATTGGCTCTTCCCGCAAAGACCACTCTCTTCAGTTCATGCGCATCGAGACACTCCAGGAAGAAGGAACGGAAATTCTGATCCCTCATACTCGTCAGCAGGACATCCAGGATGCCCGGAGCCGTCTTTCTCAGGCTCTTTACCGTCTTCTCCAGCTGTTTCTGCATGGCTTCCTCATCAGTATCATACGGGAGCACATCGGTCTTGGAGAAGACCAGGATGAGCTTCTTATCCGCAAATAAGGATAACAGGTCCTTCAGATCGGAGAACAGCACATCGAGGATATCGATCACCAGGCAGATGACCTCCGAGGAATACTCCTCATAGATCTTCCGTATCTCTTCATTTCCGACATAGCGCCTGTGGAGATTGTGAAGATCTCCATAATGGGACAGGCGGAAACAGCGCTGACAGTATTCCTGTCCGATCTTCTTCACATAGCCCGGTTTCTTTTCGTCTTCATTCTGCAGGACGATCCCGCAGCCTTTACATTTCTTCATGTCCATTGATCTTAAACACCGCCTTTTCCATGACACGGGTGATCTTCCCCACGATATGATCCTTTTCGACGACCGGCTTCACATGGATCGTATAGAGTCCTCTCAGATTCCCTCCGAGGATATCGGTGATGAGCTGGTCACCGATACAGATGATCTTGTTTTTATCGAGATGATATTCATAGATGATCCTCTCGTACTGCAGTCCGACCGGTTTCAAAGACATATAGGCCGTATGGCAGTCCAGTTCCCGGGCGTATTTCAAAACCCTCTCTTTCGTATTGTTGGAAAAGAGAAAGACCTGAAAACCTTCTTCCCGGCACTCTTTCAGGAAACGTTTCACATCCTCATCCGGTTCTTCTTCATAGTAAGGTGTGAGCGTATTATCGATATCGAGAAAGAGCACGGAGTAACCCATACGGGCATACTTCTTCAGATCGAGGTCTTTATAGGACCCCAGATATTCATCTGCATTCAACAGTCTTTTCATTCAAACAGGTTCGTCTGCTCGACGTTTTCTTCGCTCCGGTCATAGGATGCCGGGAAATCGATGATCTCGACAGACGGGATGTCCGTCAGATCCTTCTTGATGTAGACATATGGCGTATGGAGATCTATCGGCATGGAGAAAGTCGCATCCGGTTCCATGAACGGGATCTCCTTGGCATCCAGAATCTTCACTTCCCCGTCATCGAAGATCAGGGTCGTAAAGGTACCGGCGGTAGTCGCCGTAAGGATATAATTCGGGTTCGTCTTCGTCTGCTTGAAGAGACGGTTGCCCTTGACATTGCGGTTGGTGAGTTCGATCGCATCGAAGTGGATGCGTTTCATCGAACCTCTCTCTGTAGTAAGCAGCAGTTCATTATTGTCCGGATGGATGATGACGGCGGATACGATCTCGTCGTTTTTCACCTGCATCGCTCCGACACCCTGCGCTCTGGCTGCCAGATCGGCCAGAACATCGACAGAATAGCGGTTATAGAAGCCTCCTCTGCTGATGACGAGGACATCATCGCCTTCGTAGGCTACAGTGGCCGAGACCAGTTCATCCCCTGCCTTGAGTTTCATGGCCGGTACCGCTTTGGAAGAGCGGGAAAGGTCGTATTTCGGCAAAGAGGACTTCTTGATCATACCGTTCTTGGAGACGGAGATGATGAAGGCGTAGGTATTGAAATTCTTGACGACGACCGCACCGACGATCTTCTCCTGGCCTTCCATCTTGACGTAGGCCGAGATGTGCTTGCCCAGATCCTTGAAGCGGCACTCGTCGATCTTGTGGACCGGCAGATAGGCATAGTTGCCTTTGGACGTAAACAGTAAGAGTGTATCCAGGGTATCGCAGGCCTTCATACCGATCAGACTGTCGCTTTCCTTGGTCATCGGCAGCTGGTTCTCATTGGCCGCAAAGGCTCTCTCGGAGAATCTCTTCAGATAGCCATCCCGCGATACGACGATATAGCAGGCTTCATTCGGGATCATCGAAGTCTTGTCGACGACGATCTCTTCGATCTCATCCTCGATCGTCGAGCGTCTCGGAATGACGATCTCCTTATTGACCTCTTCCAGTTCCTTCGTCAGGACGGACTTCAGTACATCTTCAGACTTGAGGATGCTTTCGAGGAAGGAGATATCCCGTACGAGTTCTCCATACTCCTGCTTCAGGGCAGTCACATCCGTATTGGAGAGACGGTAGAGTCGCAGGTTGACGATGGCTTCCGCCTGTACATCGGTAAACAGGAAGGCTTCGCAGAGTCTCTCTTTCGCTTCCTTCTTGTCTTTGGATTTGCGTATGAGTTCAATGACGCTGTCTAAGATCGATACGGCCTTGATCAGACCTTCGATGATATGCAGACGGTCTTTCTTCTTATCCCGCAGATAGACCGTCCTGTTCAGAACGACTTCTCTTCTGTGAGCGATGAAGACATCGAGGGCATCGAGCAGCGATACCAGTTTCGGACGGTGATCGACGATCGCGATGCAGTTATAGGAATAATTGATCTGCAGGTCGGTATTCTTATACAGATAATTGAGGACCTGGTTCGCTTCGACATCCTTCTTGACATCGATGATGATCCTGAGTCCGCTTCTTCCCGATTCATCCCGTACATCGGTGATCCCCTCCAGTTCCTTGCTGAGATAGAGATCGCTGATGCGCTTGACGAGCTGGGACTTGATGACTTCATACGGGATCTCGCTGACGACGATCTGGCTTCCGGTCTTGGATTCCACGATCTCGCAGCGGGAACGGAGGACGACTTTCCCCTTTCCCGTACGGAATACTTCTTCGATATTCTTCTTTCCCTGAACGATGCCTCCCGTAGGGAAATCCGGTCCCTTGACATATTCCATGACTTCTTCCAGGGAACAGTCCGGATGATTCAGACGGTGTATCGTCGCGGAGACGACTTCATTTAAGTTATGAGGCGGGATATTGGTCGCATAACCGGAGGCGATACCGGTAGAACCGTTTACCAGCAGTAAAGGATAGCGGGCCGGAAGGACCGTAGGTTCTAAAAGCGTATCGTCGTAGTTGTTGGTCATCGTGACCGCATTTTTATCGATATCTTCCAGCAGATAGGAAGCTTTCTTGTCTAAACGTACTTCGGTATATCGGTAGGCAGCCGGAGGGTCGTCATCGATGGAACCGTTGTTGCCGTGGAAGTCGATCAGCGGCACATTGACCTTCCAGTCCTGAGAAAGACGTACGAGGGCCTCATAGATCGAGGAATCTCCATGAGGGTGATAATTGCCCATGATGGAACCGACAGTCTTGGCAGCCTTACGGTAAGCCTTTTCCGCCGTATTCCCCTCTTCATACATGGAATAGAGTATCCTTCTCTGTACCGGTTTGAGACCGTCTCTGGCATCCGGAAGAGCACGTTCCTGAATGATGTATTTGGAATAGCGTCCGAAACGGTCCGAAACAATGTCGTCCAGTGTCAGATCGATATTCTTCGGGATGAATTCTTCTTTCTTCCTAGCCATTTGCACTCACCTTGTAGTCTTCTTCCAGTGTGAAATCGATATTGGAATCGATCCATTCTCTTCTGAGATCTGCCTTGTTTCCCATCAGGACCGAGATCTTGTGTTCGCAGACCAGCGCATCTTCGATCGAGACACGGATGAGAGTCCTCTTCTCCGGATCCATCGTCGTATCCCATAACTGATCGGCATCCATCTCGCCGAGTCCCTTATAACGCTGTATCTCCATCTTCACGCCGTCCTGTCTTAATGCATTGAGTTCTTCATCGGAATAGCAGTAGGTCATCTCTTTGCCTTTGATCGCTCTGTATAACGGAGGCATGGCGATATAGACATGACCGGTCTCGATGAGTTCTCTCATGAAACGGTAGAAGAAAGTCAGTAAAAGGACCTGGATATGGGCACCGTCGGTATCCGCATCGGTCATGATGATGACTTTATCGTAATGGATATCCTCCACATTGAAATTGGCACCGACGCCGGCACCCAGACAGTGGATGATCGTATTGAGCTCTTCATTCTTCTCGATATCCGAAAGAGAAGCTTTCTCGGTATTCAGGACCTTTCCTCTTAAAGGAAGGATCGCCTGGAAACGGGAATCACGGCACTTCTTGGCACTTCCACCTGCCGAATCACCCTC
>JAZPYW010000123.1:0-2459 GCA_045544415.1 Erysipelotrichaceae bacterium | reverse complement strand
GGGGCTGTATCGACCTCGTATCCTGTTCTCTGGTGTCTATGTCCAAGAGGTACGGATTCGTCTATGTCGATGCGGACGACGTAGGAAACGGCACCTACGCACGTTCAAAGAAAGATTCCTTCTACTGGTATCAGAAGGTCATCGCCACCAACGGCGAAGATCTCGGCTGATCGTGAAGATCTCTTAAACTAAGCGGATGATCAAATGACGGTCATCCGCTTTTTCTCTGTCATCGGAATATCTCCATGAGTATCCGGATCACAAGCACATCCATAGAGGAAAGAGTCAGTTTCCGCCATTTTGAGCGCTAAGACGTATAATGGAAACAGCAGTTCAGCCTGATGTTCCGATCAGCGAAAACTGTTTATAAAGGAGCGATTATGAATACACAGGTATGGATCGGCATCCTGCTGCCGTTTCTGGGAACGAGTCTCGGAGCGGCCATGGTGTTCGTACTGAAAGATAAGATATCGGATAATGTACAGCGTTTCCTCACGGGCTTTGCGGCCGGAGTGATGGTCGCAGCTTCTTTCTGGAGCCTTCTTCAGCCGGCTCTGGAAAGTTCGGAACACATGGGACGGCTTTCCTTTCTTCCTGCTGCGATCGGTTTCCTGATCGGTATGGGATTTCTGCTTCTGCTGGATACCGTGACTCCGCATATGCATCTGGATGAACAGACAGAGGGTCCGAAAAGCAGCCTGAAGAGAACGACGAAACTGATCCTGGCAGTGACACTCCATAATATCCCGGAAGGTATGGCAGTAGGTGTCGTCTATGCCGGATGGATCGCCGGAGGAACAGGCGTGAGCTACACGGCAGCCTTAGCCTTAGCTCTGGGCATCGCATTGCAGAACTTTCCGGAAGGAGCGATCGTATCTATGCCGTTAAGAGCGGAAGGAATGGAGAAGGGGAAAACGTTCTGGTATGGAGTGTTGTCCGGCATCGTAGAACCGCTGGCATCTCTCATCACCATCGCCGCTGCCGGAGCAGTGGCTGCGGTCCTTCCGTATATGCTGGCATTTGCGGCCGGTGCCATGTTTTACGTCGTCGTCGAGGAGCTGATCCCGGAGATGTCCGAAGGCAAGCATTCCAATCTCGGAACCATCGCCTTCTCGCTCGGTTTCGTACTGATGATGGTCCTGGATGTCGCACTGGGTTAAAAAAGAGATACACGAAGCGGGAAATGATTCCCGCTTTTTCTCTGCCCTGATCCGATCATTCAAAGACGCGAAGAAGGTCATGAAGATTGAAGAAAACCCGATTAAAGAGAATAATAGAGCTGTATACCTGCGATATTTTGCAGATACAGGACTATGAGGGAGGCATATCATGAGCGTCAGGATCATTACAGACTCCGCCAGTGACATTTCGAAAGAGTATGGAGAAAGACTCGGGGCGAGAGTGATCCCTCTGCGTTTTTTCTTCGGTGAAGACAGTTACCGGGACGGTATCGATATGGGTCCCGATGAGTTCTATAAGCGGATGAAGGAAGAGGAAGAACTTCCGAAGACTTCTCAGATCACTCCTTTTGAATACCACGAGATCTTTGAAGAAGAGACGAAGGACGGAAATGAAGCGGTCTATCTGGCTATCTCTTCCGGCGTATCGGGTTCGGCAGGCAATGCGGCTGCAACTGCGGAAGAATTTGATGGAAAAGTCAAAGTCTTCGATACCGGCCATTTCTGCATCAGTCAGAGAGTTCTTACCGAATATGCAAAAAGGCTGGCCGATGAAGGGCTGGATGCCTCGCAGATCATCGAGAAACTGAAGGAAGCTTCGGATAAGGTCCGTATCATCGCAGTATTCGAGACTCTGGAGAATCTGAGAAGGGGAGGAAGGATCTCTTCGGCTTCTGCCTTCTTCGGAGATATGCTGGGGATCCGTCTGATGATCACGATCAGCGAAGGAATAGTAAAAGTCCTGGGCAAGGCCAGAGGCATGAAGAAGGCGATGAAGGAAATGAGAGATTATATCCGGAAGGAAGAGATCGATCTGTCCATGCCGTATGCCTTCGGCTATACCGGAAGCGATCCGGGGAATATGGATGCCTTTATCGGGAATAATAAAGATCTCTTCGGAGGAAATACCGATGTCGAAGTCTCGAGGGTAGGGGCTACCGTCGGTACCTATGCCGGTGATGGAGCGATCGCGGCGGCATATTTCGTGAAATAATCATACTATAAGAAAACAGGTCTGTAGAAAAAGGTCTGTTTTTGTATAGGGGAATGGGCACAAAAAAACCGTCTCGAGGACGGGAATAGGATAGATGGCGGTGCGTACGGGATAATACGTCGTTTCGACACTGGGCTTTGACCTAATTGGCATATTTTCTTAGTTTTGAAGCCAAACATTTAATTTGGTTGAGTTCTGATTTTTTCGGTAGTTTAGTTATTTTGACTTTCATATATTCAAAGCATATATTTATTGACCCGTAGCGTATCACAAACGTATCAGAAAGG
>JAZPYW010000122.1:0-10804 GCA_045544415.1 Erysipelotrichaceae bacterium | reverse complement strand
AGAGGTTTGCAGTAACTGTGTAGTTGCCTGCTTCCAGGAAGATGATGTTGTTATCGCCGTTTGTAGCAGCGTCATACGGCTGGATCAGGTCAGCACCTTCTGTTACCTGCTGGCAGCCCATATCAGTGCCCCAGTCACCGGCAGCGACGATACGTCCGCCCATGTAGTCGGATTCCGGAACATCTAATGTGATCGTTACATTTTCGCCTTCCTGAGTCATCAGAGCAGTTTCCTGATCGGCGTTGTTCCAGCCGTTCCAAGCACCTACGAATACGTAGCCGTTGATGGAGAACAGACCGTCGATAGCACTCTTATAGCTGTCTAATGCAGCCTGTAAGTCAGCATCGGAAGTAGCTTCTTCAGCAGCTGTACCTAAGACTTTCGCGATATCCCACCAGGAACCGTGAATGTTGCCCTGGATCGTTGCATATTCGTTCTGAGCGTTTAATGCAGATAATACCGGGTCATTCTTAACAGCGTCATTAGCCTGTGCAGCGATGTTGGATGGACCCCATCCGACTAATTCGAATCTCTGCAGCTGGCAGGTTTCGTCTGTTAAGTATAAAGCTAACTGCTGTAATACAGCGTTCTTCTTAGCATCAGTCTGAGGCTTGACACCCATCAGTTTGTATCCTGAGAAGGAACCTAAGTGATAAGTCTGACCGTCAACTGTGAAGCTCGGCAGATCTGCAACACCCATGTTGTCGCCTAAGATATCCTTGACAGCGTTGCTAGCCCAGGTACCGGTAACGACTACAGAAGACGGAACAGCGTTTGCGAAGCTTGCGCCGTCACTGGAGGAGTTCGCAGCCGGAGATTTCGCTAAGATCTGCATGCCCTTTAAAGCAGTGAGACCTGCAGGGGAATTGAATGTATCGTTTACAGACTGGAATTTACCTTCAGCATCGGAAGTCCATTCGGATACACAACCTGTAGCGAAGAAGAATGCAGCGTTATACCAGGCACTTGTCTTGTATTCCATAGAGAACTGAGTATTGGAAGCTTCACAAGCTTTGACCAGTTCTTCGAGGGAATCGACGATATCATCAGAGATAACTCTCTTGTCATAGTACATGAAGTAGCCGTTATCAGCAGTTAACGGATAGCAGTATAATGTACCGTCAACAGAAGCAGCCTGTACAGCACCTTCTACGTCACGTCCTCTGACTGTAGCAGCAGCCTGTTCGCCTAACGGATTCAGAGCACCTGCCATGACGAGACGAGCCAGCTGGTCCTGTGCGAAGCAGTACAGATCAGCACCGGATTCAACGTCCGTGATCATCTGAGTTGCGGAATCAGCTTCAGAGATACCTTCGATCGTCGCATTGATGACGATGCCCGGATTTGCATCCATGAAGGCCTTGATCTGTTCAGCAGTCTTTTCCTTGACACCGGCAGTTTCAGATACCCATACCGTGATGTCGTAAGTTCCATCCAGCGTGTTTTCATCGCCCTTTTCGTCGCCGCCGCCTTGATTGCCGCCGCAGCCGACCAGCGCAAAAGCCATGAGAACAGCCAGAAGGATTGTGATAATTTTTTTCATTTTTACAACACTCCTTTATGAATTATACTTACCTTTTGTAAGCATTATCATTATATCACTCTTTTCACAATTTCAACACATTGATACATTTCCTCATGTTTAGTTTCACGAAAAAAGGAGACTCTTATCTCCTTTAGAAGTTTAAAACTGTTTTATCGTCTTCAGTACCGGCAGGACATTTCCATCGTAATCAAAGACTGCCTGGTTGGCCCATTCGTTGCCTCCCGGGCCCTTTTCCTGTATGTAGGATAAGGCATTCTCATTGGCCCAGGAAAAGCCTTTTACCGGAATGGAGAGCCCTCCCCAGTAGATGAATCCCTTCCCGAGATCATCCTTTACTGAAGCGATCTGTTCCATCAGAGCTTCCATGAAGGCGCACTGTCCTTCTTCGCTTGCCGGATATCTGAGACCTTCCAGCAGCTTGCCTTTGGCAGCCGGACCCTTGCGTTCCCCTTCTTCATAAGCGGCATAATCCCGGTCGGTAAAGACATAGGACGTCTCCGCAACGATCATCTCTTTATGGTAGAGAGAAGCGATATTCTCCATGTTGGCATATAGATCATCTAATGTTCCATGCCAGAACGGATAGAAACTCATTCCCAGGACGTCGAAGTCTTCTCCGTTCAATTCGAAGTATCTCTTCAGCCATCCTTCGTAGAGTTCTCTATTACCGCCGTTATCGAGATGTATCATCACCTTTGAAGACGGAAGCACTTCCCGTACGGCCCGAATGCCCTGAGAGAGGAGACGGACCATCTCTTCGAAATTGTCCCTATGTCCGATCGGCCAGAGCAGTCCGTTGGTGACTTCATTGCCGACGGCGACCATATCCGGAGAGAGATCTTTTTCCTTCAGCTGTCTTAGTACCTCTGCCGTATAGGAATAGACTGCTTCTTCCAGCTCTTTCGGTCCGTAGGATCTCCAGGCCTTCGGCAGACGCTGCTTGCCGGGATCTGCCCAGAAGTCGGAATAATGGAAGTCGAGGAGCCAGGAGATACCCAGCTTCTTCACCCTCTCCGCCAGTTTCTCTACGGTCTTGAGATCCGTAGTTCCGGCACCGTATTCTCTTCCCTCTTCATCGTAAGGGTCGTTCCAGAGGCGGATACGGGCCAGATCCATACCGTATCTCTTCAGGATGAAGAGCGCATCTTCCTCTTTTCCCGAATCGTAGAATCTTCCTCCCCTTCTTTCGATCTCCGAAAGAGGAGAGATATCAAAGCCTTTGATCAGATCACTCATGAGAGAAATCTTCAAAGTCTACGAAACGCTTGTACATCGCTCCGTATTTCTTGCGGATATCTTCGTTCTTCGCCAGGACATCTTCTTCATTTCCATGGTACTGACAGCGGATGCAGTAGTATTCCTTCTTATCCCGGTCATAAAACATATCCATGTCGATATCCCTCATAAAGCACATCGGACAGCGGTAATTCAGTTTGCCTTTTCCAGCCTGAGCCATGTGGACACCTCCTCATCATTCTTCAGTTTTGTGTTATATCCCAGTGTAAACATCGGGGAGAAGGCATAGCCTTCCCTGACGTATACATCTGCGTCTTTCTTAGAACCTTCCAGGCTCACGAGCGTATCGATCGGCGGTAAGAGACAGCCGGCCTTCTTTCCTCCGTCCTTGTGGATCTCGCGGCACTTGTATTCGTAGTCGAGCGACTGCTCATCGACAAAGAGTTTCAGAGAGGTCATATCCTCGCTGTATTCCGTCGTACCGTAGCAGCCGACCATGTATTCATTGATGCCGACTTCACCGTTCTCGTCGCTCATATCGAAGATCTTTCTCGTGATCTCGATAGAGGAATCCCCTTCTTTGAAGGTGATGATCGTCTGCAGTTTCAATGTCAGATCAGAGAATTCGATCTCGACCGGATTCAGAGTCAGGATGCGGTCTTTTCCTTCCTTGGAGAAATGCGCATGCGTACGGCAGAGACAGAGGTCTACTTCTTCTCCGTTGTGTGTGATCTTGGCGGAACGTACAGTGCCTTCTCCGGCATAGTGCGTGAAGTAGCCGGCACGGTATTTTTCCTGGATCAGGAACGGATAGGAGACATCCTGGACGTGTTTCGTACCGATACCCATCGGATAATCCAGTTTGGCGACGTACGGTCTCAGATCGACGATCGCGCCGCCCTGGTCCATGTTGACACAGGTCCTCTGATAAGGGTCGCAGTACCAGAACAGCTGCTTGTCGGAACCGTAGAGGATGTCTCTCCACAGAGACACTTCCGGTTCTTCATAGGTCTTCTTATTGCGGTAGTAGTCGGCAAATTCACTCATCGTGAGATCGAGAAGCTTGCCTTCCTTCTTGAGTTTTCCATAGTAGGCGCAGCCGTCCTCATAGGACTTCAATAAAAGTTCGTACGGTGCTTCCCATCTTCCCATCTTGTTCATCCAGCCCGGTCCTACGAACATCATGTTGTAGGCGTAGCCGTTATTGAACTTCTCTTGATAACGGTACTGATCGATCAGATTGTAGAGATACGGATATTCCCAGGTCTTGGAATCGTAGATCATACCTCTCAATACGTTCTGAGGGTGAGTGCCGAAGTTGGAGCCGTTGCCGTCATAACAGGCCAGCAGGTCTCTTGAAAGATGCGGGATGGCCACGATGCCGCTGTCTTCTTCTTCGTTGGCAGCCGGTGCGTGGGTATTCTGTTTCGACGGGATCCAAGGTGCCCAAGGACCGCCGTCCATCAGCGTATACCAGGAATTGTTGCAGGTATGATAGGCCTTCGGACCTTCTTCCCAGCAGGTAGCTACCGCGCACTTGACGCTCGGATACTCTTCCTTGATGTAGTTGATCAATGCTGCATCCATATAGTAGGAGCCGGTCGATTCCGGATAGAATCCGAAACGTTCATGGAACTTCTCGAAGACATCCTTGACGATGGCCTTCTTGTCTTCCATCGAAAACATCCAGATACAGAAATCCTTGGTCTTATACTTCTCCCGGAATTCCTTACATGGAAGTCCCAGTAAAGTCAGGGCGATCTCATCTCCGTATTTCTCATGATCCGCTTTCGCCAAGGCGACTGCCTCATCATTGAACAAAGACGCATACGTCATCTGTATCGTCGTCTTCAGTCCGTTCTTATGGGCGCATTCCTGCTGGATCTTGAAGATGTCGAGACTTTCGGTCAGCAGCGCTTTTCTGCCGAGATCTTCTTCTTTCCCGTGTCCCGTCACCTTTTCCGCATACTCCGGCACCATTTCCGGCCGGTGTATGATGTTCACAATAAATTCGCTCATTCTTTTTCTCCTCTGTGATCGCGGTCATACAGGTCGACATACGACGCGATCTTATCTGCCAGAGCTGCTTTGAAATCGTTCTTCTTCACTCTCCAGCACCAGTTTCCCTCGGCAGTGGACGGAGCATTGATGCGGGCTTCCATCCCCAGACCGAGATAATCCTGAAACTGCACTACCGCCAGATCTTCGACCCCGCTGTAGGCTCCTCTTATCATACCCCAGTTGTAGCCTTCTGTCTTATCGAGATGCAGATATTTCACCGCTCTTCTCGTGCATTTCTTTTCTCCGTATTTGAACCAGCCCATGATCGGTTCATTGTCATGCGTACCGACATAGACGACGCAGTTCTTCACGAAGTTATGCGGGAGATATTCCGAACCCGGATTCTCCGGATAGAAGGCAAACTGCATATTCTTCATGCCCGGATAACCGCACTTCTCCAGCAATTCATAGACATCTTCCGTCAGGAAACCGAGATCCTCAACGATGATATCGAGCTTCCCGAGTTTCTTTTCGATCGTCTTGAAGAGGTCATAACCCGGTCCCTTCTTCCAGACACCGTTCCGCGCCGTCTTCTCGCTGGCCGGGATCGCATAGTATCCCGCAAAACCGCGGAAGTGATCCAGCCTCAGCGTATCGTAGAAACGGAACTGCGCTTTGATCCGGCGTATCCACCAGGAGTAATGATCTTTCTTCATATAGTCCCAGTCATAGAGCGGATTGCCCCATCTCTGTCCGTCTACCGCAAAGCCGTCCGGCGGACATCCGGCGATCTCGATCGGATGGTTCTCTTCATCCAGCTGGAACTGTTTCGGATCCGACCAGACTTCCACGGAATCTTCCGCCACATAGATCGGGATATCCCCGATGATCTTAATGCCCAGAGCATTCACATATTCCTTCAGTGACTTCCACTGCTTGAAGAAGAGATACTGTACCCCTTTCCAGAAGAGGACTTCGTCCTGATGTTTCATCTCAAAGTCTTTCAGAGCTTTCTTATTGCGGTAGCGCAGCTCTTCAGGCCAGTTTCGTACAGCTGCACCGTTATAGACGTTTTTGATCGTCATGAATAAGGCATAGTCATCAAGCCATTCCTTTTCTTCCTCGAAGAAAATCTCAAGATCCTCAGGCTTTCTTTCAAACAGTCTCTTTACGGCGATATAGAGCACCGGAAAACGGTTGATATAGATGAGTCCGTAATCGACCTTCTCCGCATCGTTTCCCCAGTTCGGTTTCGTATATTCACTCTTCTTCAGATAGCCATCCTTCTCCAGTTCTTCCAGATCGATCAGATACGGATTTCCCGCAAAAGAGGAAAAAGACTGGTACGGCGAATCTCCGTAGCTCGTCGGTCCTAACGGGAGTATCTGCCAGTAGGACTGGTGGGCACGGTCAAGAAAATCCGCAAACTTTCTCGCTTCCTTTCCCATCGTTCCGATACCGTATCTCGACGGCAAAGAAGTGATCGGCATAAGTGTTCCGGCACTGCGTTTCATAATATGATCCTTTCGTATGATTGATTCATCATTATTATAATTCTATTCCGGCAGGAAATCTAAGAGAATACGGTTGAGGATGCCGGGTCTTGAGACAGACATTCTCCCCTTCACGAACTTCAGATTCTCCCGCTGCTGAGCGATCGCTTTTTCATATACCTTAAGAAGATCCGTGTCGTATCTTCTGTTGAACTCTTCGATATCGAGACCTTCCTTCGTACGCAAAGACATCATCACGTTCTCAAACATCTCCTCTTCCTTCGAGAGTTCGACGATCTCTTCATAAGAATCTTCTCCTTTGAAATATTCCTCGAAGGAATGGGTATTCTCATAGCGCACATGATCGAACTTGGAGGCAGCTGCCAGCGAAAGACCGAGGAAGTCCTCATAGCGCCAGTAGCTCAGATTATGTTTCGACTCATAGCCTTCCTTCGCAAAATTGGAGATCTCGTAATGGGAGTATCCCGCCTGCGTCAGTCTTTGAACGATCCGCTCATACATATCCGCTTCGATGTCGTTGTCGAGAGGTTCGTAGCCCTTCTTCGCAAAGAGAGTATTCTCTTCTAACGTCAGAGAATAGATCGAGATGTGCGGGACACGAAGCTTCAGGATATCTTCCAGGGTCTTATTCAGGATCTCCATCGTCTGAAACGGCAGCGAATACATCAGATCGACCGAGATGTTCGTCAGTCCCTTCCTCTGCAGGAGTTCGACTTTCTCTTTTGCCTGTGCATAGGTATGATGGCGGTTCATGACCTTCAGCAGATGATCGTCGGAGGACTGTATCCCCATAGAGACTCTGTTGATGTGATGTTTCAGGAAGACATCGATCTTCTCTTCATCGAGAGATTCCGGATTTACTTCGATCGTGTATTCTTCACAGTCTTCTGTATACGGATCAATCAGCGACAGCAGTCTCTCCAGTTCTTCACAGGATAAAACGCTCGGTGTTCCTCCTCCGAGATAGATGGTCTTATAGGAGCCTTCGCATTTTCTTCCGGTCTCTTTTTCCAGAGCTTCCAGCCATTTCTCACAGAGATCTTTCCGATAGATCTTATGGCAGAAGTCGCAGTATCCGCAGATCGTTCGGCAGAACGGCACATGGATATAGAGATGTTCGATAGGATCTTTCATACTACGCATAGATGATATCATAGTACAGCCTTTTCTGCCGTGCAACTCTTTTCGTTAAGAATCCGGATGTGCAATTCGCCATCCTGTCCTTCTTCCCTATTATTAATAAACATATGTTTATCATTAACACGATCATTCAAAAAGAGGCTTTTTAAGCCTCCTGAGCGTTGTTTCTATATACAGGTATTATTTCTCCTCGTCCAGAGAAAGTACGGCCATGAAGGCTTCCTGAGGGATCTCTACCGATCCTACCTTCTTCATGCGTTTCTTTCCTTCCTTCTGTTTCTCTAAGAGTTTCTTCTTACGGGAGATATCGCCGCCGTAGCACTTGGCTAAGACGTCTTTCCGCAGAGATTTGATGTTGGTACGGGCGATGATCTTATTGCCGATCGCTGCCTGTACCGGGATCTCGAACTGCTGTTTCGGAAGCAGATTCTTGAGTTTTACCGTGATGGCCTGTCCCCGGTTGTACGCAAAGTCCTTGTGGACGATGATCGATAAGGCATCGATGACTTCTCCGTTGATCAGGATATCCATCTTGACGAGGTTGGAAGGACGGTAGCCGATGATCTCGTAATCGAGAGAGGCATAGCCCTTGGATACGGATTTGAGCTTATCGAAGTATTCGAAGATGATCTCGGATAGAGGCATCTCATAGACCAGCTGATTTCGGTTGTCATCGAGATAGATCATATCTTTATAGATACCGCGTTTATTCTGAGAGAGCTCCATGATCGGACCGATATATTCGGACGGTACCATGATGGAGGCACGGACGTACGGCTCTTCGATATAGTCGATACGGGTCGCATCCGGCATCATGGACGGGTTGTCGATCATGATCTCGCTTCCATCAGTGAGATGGATCTTGTATATGACAGACGGAGCTGTCGCAATGAGATTGAGTCCGTATTCCCTCTCCAGTCTCTCCTGTACGACTTCCATATGGAGAAGTCCTAAGAATCCCAGACGGAAACCGAAACCTAAGGCTTTGGAGGATTCTGCTTCAAAGGTGAGCGAGGAATCGTTCAGCTGCAGTTTCTCCAGCGCATCTCTCAGGTCATTGTATTTGGCATTATCCGTCGGATACATACCGCAGTAGACCATCGGATTCATCTTGCGGTAGCCCGGCAGAGCTTCTGCACAAGGACGTTCATCCAAAGTCAGCGTATCGCCCACAAAAACGTCTCTGATGGACTTTATGGACGCACAGAGGTATCCGACTTCCCCTGCCGATAACGAACTCCTGCGGACCTCATTCGGTGTCTTGACGCCTACTTCCGTGACTTCGTAGACTTCGTTCGACTGCATGAACCGCACCTTGTCTCCGACCTTCACTTCTCCGTCCTTGACGCAGATGAAGACGACGACACCGCGGTAGGAATCATAGTAAGAATCGAATACCAGAGCTTTCAGAGGATTTGAAACATCCCCCTTAGGAGCCGGAAGATATTTGACGATGCCTTCCAGGACATCCTCGACACCCAGTCCGGATTTCGCCGAGATGCACGGGGCATTTTCGCAATCCAGTCCGATGATGTCTTCGATCTCTTTCTTCGTCCTCTCGATATCAGCGCTCGGCAGATCGATCTTATTGATGACCGGCAGGATCTCCAGATCGTTGTCCAGAGCTAAATAGGTGTTTGCGAGCGTCTGTGCTTCGATCCCCTGCGAGGCATCTACCACCAAAAGGGCTCCGTCACAGGCAGCCAGAGAACGCGACACCTCGTAGGTGAAGTCGACATGTCCCGGAGTATCGATCAGATGGAAGATATAGTCCTCTCCGTCCTTCGCATGGTATTTCAGCTGTACGACGTTGAGTTTGATCGTGATGCCTCTTTCCCTCTCGAGATCGAGAGAATCGAGGATCTGATCTTCCATCTCCCTCTTGGATACCGTCTCTGTCAGTTCCAGGATCCTGTCTGCCAGAGTCGATTTCCCGTGATCGATATGGGCGATAATGGAAAAATTCCGGATATTCTTTCTATTCATACTTTACAATCTTATCACAAAGTTTCCTGAAACATCTTCCCGATGAGATTTCTTCCTGCTCCGTTATGGAATGCCCTGGCATCCATCTCGTTCTTTCCCTCCGGTTTGAGCTTGTATACTTTCAGGAATCCGCCTTCCGCATCGATCCTCAGATAGTCTTTCTCCAGCCCTTTAAAGACTCCCGGATCGGACTTTCCTCTTTCACAGGATACCTTCAGGAACTTGTATTTCTTATTCTCCAATATCCCGTACGCTCCCGGATTATCGAGGAGACCGCGGATATGGTCATATACTTTTTCGATATCTTCATGGAAGGAGATGAATTCTTCTTCCTTCTTCAGCATCGGGGCATAGGTAGCCTGTTCATGATCCTGAGGGATGCCTGTCACTTCCTCACGGAAGATCTTCGGCAGCAGTTCCTTCAGCATATCGACCGTGACATAGGAGAGCTTTTCGAACAGCGATGCATTCGTCTCTTCCTTCGTGATCTCTACTTCCTTCTGCATGAGGATATCTCCCTCATCCATCTTCTCGTTCATATACATAATGGTCATGCCGGTGACTTTCTCCCCGTTCATGATCGCTCTCTGTATCGGGGCTGCCCCTCTATACAGTGGCAATAAGGATGCATGGGTATTGATGCAGTGATATCTCGGGATATCCAGTACTTCCTTCGGAATGATCTGTCCATATGCAGATGTGATGATCAGATCCGGTGCCCATTCCTTCACCTTTTCATAATCCAGGCGTATCCTGTGCGGCTGGAATACTTCGATCCCGTATTTTAAAGCGACTTCCTTGACCGGAGGAGCGGTGAGGATCTGCTTCCTTCCGATCTTTTTATCTTCCTGGCACACGACGCCGACGACTTCGTAGTTCTCCCGGATCAGACTTTCGAGAACGTGTGCGGCAAACTCCGGTGTGCCCATGAATACGATCTTTTCGCTCATTTGGTTCTCCTCCTTCAAAACTACTAATATTATTGCATTTTTAAAACTGCTTTGGTAGAATAATAAGGCGTATGAAAATAAGGAGGACACATGGCAAATATTAAGTCTCAGAAGAAGAGAGCTCTCACAAATGCCAAGAAGAACCTTCAGAACACTTCTGAAAGAAGCCGTTTGAAGACAGGTATCAAGAAAGTGCTGAAAGCAGTCGAAGCTAATGATAAGGCAGCTGCTGTTGTTGCACTGAATGAAGCAAATTCTCTTCTCGATAAAGCCGCAGCAAGCCATATCAAGCATAAAAACTATGTTGCGAGACAAAAAGCTCGTCTGGCAAAAGCTGTAGCCGGTTTAAACTAAGAGTAAGATCAGAGGTCCGAAAGGATCTCTTATTTTTTTATTATCAATAATATTAAAGAAAGTTCCCTCTTTTTGAG
>JAZPYW010000121.1:0-8538 GCA_045544415.1 Erysipelotrichaceae bacterium | reverse complement strand
TGACCGAAGTTCATACCGTTGTCGGAAGTAAAGACGATCAGGGTATCCTCGTAGATACCTTCATTTTTAAGTCTCTGTATCAGTTCTCCGATCGAGCGGTCCATGGCCGTGATCGAAGAATAATAAGCCTGTATCATTTCTTTTAGGTGTTCCGCATCTCTCGGGACCGGACGTTTCATGACCTGGTCCTTATGGAGGGAGACATCTTTCGGAATGGAATCGAACGGACAGTTTTCATAGAGATCCCAGATCTCTTTCGGATGGTCCTGTTTCCTCCATGGATCATGAGGTGCCGTGTAGTGGACACTCAAGAGGAACGGTCTTTCTTTATCTCTCTGATCGAGGAAACGCAGGGCTTCATCGGTGATCAGATCAGTGATGTATCTTTCTTCAATGTGAAGTTTACCGTCGGTATAGTAGTCCGGAAGACGGTAGGGAGCACCGCCTCTCGGGATGACAGACCAGAAGGAATAGCCGGCCTGAGGGATGTTTCCCATGCCCAGATGCCACTTACCGGCCAGGCCGCATTCATAGCCGTTTTCTTTCAGCAGACCGCTCAGAGTCTTATCTTTCAGATACTGTTTCGGAAGAGATTCGTTCTTCATGTATCTGCGGTAATTGCGGGTGAGGGAGAAAGGAAGAAGATCGGTATCGGGGATCTCCTCTTCAGTGACGCTCTCATCGAGATTCTCCAGGATGAGTCTTCGCGGCAGCCGGATCTTCTCGTATTCTTCTTTCGGAACGAGACCGGCTCCCAGCCAGTCCAGTACGCCGTGCTGAGACGGCATCTTTCCGGTAAGCAGAGAAGCTCTGGCAGGAGAACAGACCGGACTGGTGCAGTAGAAGGAATCAAAAACCGTCCCTTCTTCTGCCAGGGCATCGAGATTCTCAGTGATGACCTCTTTGTTTCCATACGAGCCTAAAGACCAGTAGCCCTGGTCATCGCTCAGCAGAAACAGAATGTTCGGACGTCCTCTTTCAGCCATCAGATCCTCCGTATGCACGCACGGACGAGTCCGGCAAAATCATTCTTCGCTTTTTCGGCGGCTTCCAGGACTTCTTCCTCAGACAATCTCTGATCGAGTACCCCGGCAGCCATATTGGTGGATAAAGAGAAGCCGAGGACGCGCATACCGCAATGGGCGGCAGCGATGACTTCCGGTACCGTGCTCATGCCTACCGCATCGGCACCCAGTACTCTGGCGGCTCTGATCTCGGCAGGAGTCTCATACTGCGGACCGCAGAAAAACATATAGACGCCTTCATTGAGTCTCAGTCCTAAATGATCTGCTTCTTCTTTGGCGAAAGTCCGGTATTCCGGATCGTAGGCATAGGTCATATCCGGGAAACGGGGACCGAATTCCGGAATATTGAGACCGGTGAGAGGATCATCTCCCATCATTTTGATATGATCTTTTATAATCATGATCTCTCCGGCATGGTAGTCGGTATTGACCGCGCCTGCAGCGTTGGTCACCAGCATCTTCCGCACGCCTAAGAGATAGGCCAGTCTCACAGGAAAAACTACTTCTTCCGAAGTGTATCCTTCATAGGTATGGACTCTTCCCTGCATCATCATGACTTTCTTTCCGGAGAAGTTTCCGAAGACGAACTGTCCGGCATGTCCCGGCGCATGAGACACCGGCATATGGGAAAGATCGGCATAACGTATTCTGATCGGATCTTCTGCTTCTTCAGCCAGATAACTCAGACCGGAACCGAGTATCATCAGGACTTCCGGAGAGAAATCGCCGATCTGTTTCCGGATCTCAGAAGATGTTTCAAGATAGTCATTCAGGCAGTATTTCATGATGAGGACCCTTTCTGATTTCATCTTCATAGTAAGGGAAGGCTAATGTGAAAAAAATGCAAATTGGCAACTTTTTACGGAAAAAAGAGAAACACTATGCGAAAATGAAGGGGAAGGAGGTCCTGATCATGAAGATGAATGAAGTGATCGAGAACCAGAAAGAACCGCTCAAGTCGATGATGAAGAAGATGTTCCGTTCTTTTCCAAGGGATGCGGAAGTGCGTGTGCGTGATCTTCCGGAGAAAAAGACCTTTCTTCATGAAGGTGATCCCGTCGATACCGTATATGTCCTCCTGAAGGGAAGATCGACGGCCAGCTGGATGATCCCGGGATATGGTATGTATCAGGCGCTCCATGAGGATGTCCTGCAGCTTTTCGGTGATATGGCGATACTGGGAGGCTTCGATAATTATTCGACTTCCGTGAGTACGGTATCCCGCTGCCGTATCCTTTCCATGACAAAAGAAGACTTCCTGACCTGGATGCACAGCGACCGTCCGGTCTATGAAGAAATAGTCCGCAGGAATCTGAGAATGCTGTTTCAGACGACAGAGGTCAACAGAAGATCTTCTCTGCAGAAGAATACGTATCGCCTCCTGGAATATCTGGAATGGTATTACGCAAAGAATATCACTCCGGGACAGAAGGGTGTCCTGGTCCGGAAGACGAGGGAAGAGATGCTGAATGATATCGGAGGATTGTCTCTTCGTTCACTGAATCGCTATATCGCGGAACTGGTGGAAAAGGAGACAGTTTCCATCTATAAAGGGAAGATACGGATCACCGAGAAACAATACAAACAGATACAGCGGGAACTCAAGGAAAATTGATTGAACATAATTGGAAAGTGATAGAAAAATGCCATATGGCATTTTTTTATAATGGAATAGTCCGTTATGCTTAAAGCGTCAGGAGATGTCCTGGATGAGGAGGAAAAAATGAAAAAGTTATTATCTGTTCTGCTGATGATGCTTCTGGTTCTCGGTCTCTTCGGTTGCTCCGGCGGTAATGAAGGCGGTGAAACACCTGCTGATCAGCCGGAAGAAGCAGCTATGAAAGTCGCTTTGATCGTAACGGGCGGTACGCTCGGTGATCAGGCACACAACGACGCAATGTGGAACGGTGTCAAACAGTTCGGCAGTGAAAACGGCGTAACTGTTGACAGTGTAGAACTCACGGAAGTAGCTGATATCGAAACGACAGTCCGTACGATGGCTCAGGACGGATATAATCTCTTTATTTTAAATAGTGCAGACGGTGCTGATATGATGGACACGCTCTGTGTCGATCTGCCTGACTGCAAGTTCATTATGTACAACGGTACCAATGAAGGCGGTTACGAGAATCTGGTCAACGTTACTACTGATGTTGCCGGTGCCGGTTTCCTTACGGCAATCATGGGTATGCTGGTAAATGAGACGATCACGGGCGAAAAGAAAGTCGGTTATGTCGGCGGTGTCCGCAACCCGAACTTAGAGAGAGTCCGTTATTCCATGCAGGCTGCTGCCGATCTCTTAGGCGGTACTTATTATCCGGCTTATGTCGGAAACTTCAACGATGCTGCTGCAGCGAAAGAACTCTGCCAGCAGATGCAGTCTGAAGGTGTCCATGTCATACAGGCTTGGGCAGGCGGCGCCAACAAGGGTGTCTATGAAGCTGCAGAAACAGCCGGTGAAGGTTACTATTCTTTAGGTGCTGCGACCGGTCAGTATCATATGTCTCAGACGATCTTCGCTTCTCTGGCAACTCTGACAGACAAGATCATGTATGATCTCTGTACAGCTGCATTCAAGGGCGAATTCAAGGCAGGAACGTTTGAAGCTTCTGTTCTGAATGGAATGGTCGACTGCACATTAGCACCGGATTCCCGTGCAGACCTCGTTCCGGAAGAGATCAGAAAGACGGTCGATGAATACCGTCAGAAACTGATCAGCGGCGAGATCACAGCTCCGACGACAGAAGAAGAATATAACGCATTTGTCGCAAAATACGTCAACAAATAATCAATGAATCATTGAGACCGCAGGAGCTGACAGGAGACTGTTTGCCTGCGGTCTCTTCTTATTATTCGGAAGGAGAATGGCAGATGATCGAGAATGCAGTAGAGATGAAACACATCACGATGGCTTTTCCGGAAGTCGTCGCGAATGATGATGTCAGTTTCAGCGTCCGCAAAGGAGAGATCCATGCCCTGGTCGGAGAGAACGGTGCAGGGAAGTCTACCCTGATGAATGTGCTCTACGGTTTATTGCAGCCGACAAAAGGAGAGATCTTTATCCATGGGGAAAAGAAGGCATTCCATTCGGCTCTGCAGGCGATCGAATCCGGCATCGGTATGGTCCATCAGCACTTCATGCTGATACACAGACTGAGTGTTGCGGAGAATATGGTCCTCGGTGCAGAACCGCGTAAAGGAAAACTGATCGACAGAGAAGAAGCGTACCGGGCTGCTCAGGAATTATCGGACCGTTACGGTTTTCATCTGGATCCGAAGGCGAAAGTAGCGGATATCAGTCTTTCTGCCATGCAGAAGGTAGAGATCGCCAAAGCTCTTTACCGGGAAGCGGATATCCTGATCCTCGATGAACCGACCGGAGTACTCACTCCGCAGGAGATCGATGAACTCGGAGCCATTATAAAAGAACTCAAGAAGATCGGAAAAAGCATTATCATCATCACTCATAAACTGAAAGAAGTCATGGCTTTCTCGGACCGTATCACGGTATTGCGGGCAGGAAAAGTCGTGAAGACATTGAACACCGGGGAGACGAATGCCGATGAAGTGACCGAACTGATGGTCGGACATGATGTCTCTCTCGACAGAAAGAGGAAAGAGAAGGAGGATTCGGAAGTCATACTGGAATTCCGCAATGTCTCTTATAAAGATAAACTGAAGAATGCGTCGTTCTGTGTCCATGCCGGAGAGATCGTAGGTATTGCCGGGATCGACGGAAACGGACAGAAAGAACTTACGGAGCTGGCTGCCGGTATATTGAAGCCTACGGAAGGACAGATCTTTCTGGACGGGAAAGATATCTCTTCTTACGGGATCCGGGAATCCAAAAAAGCCGGGATCGGCTTCGTACCTCAGGACCGTCAGAGAAGCGGTCTGGTGCTGAGGATGCCGGTCTGGGAGAATCTTCTGATCGGTTATCAGCGGGAACAGAAGTACCGGAAGGGGATCCTGATGAATGCCGCTTCCGCAAGAAAAGAAGCAGAACGGCAGATCGGAAAATTCGATATCCGGCCGGCTTCCGACTCCATACTGGCCGGAAACCTCTCCGGAGGAAATCAGCAGAAAGTCGTTGTGGCTCGGGAAGCAGACCGGGCAGGAAGACTGATCGTAGCGGACCAGCCGTCGAGAGGAGTCGACGTCGGGGCGATCGAACTGATCTACAATATCTTCAATGAACTCTGTGAAGAAGGAAAGGGTGCTCTGGTGTCTTCTCTGGAACTGGATGAACTGATGAGTATCTCCGACCGGATCATCGTTCTGGCGGAAGGAAAGATCTCCGGGATCGTCGATGGAAAGACAGCGTCCCGTTATGAAATAGGCGCATTGATGCTGAAACAGGAGGATCGGGCATGAAGAAACTCTTTAACAGAAACAATCTGGCCAATATCCTTACTCCGTTGTTTATCGTAGCGGCAGCGTTTTTATCCGTCTCGATACTGCTGGTGATCTCCGGTTTCTCCCCTGTGCAGACGTTTACAGCCATGTTTAAGGGAGCTTTCGGATCGGGTATGGGCATCATCAATACCTTAACGAAAGCTGTTCCGATCTGTTTATGTACACTGGGTGTAGCTCTGGCGAGACAGGCAGGCATCTTCAATATCGGTATGAACGGGCAGATGCTGATCGGTTCGATTGGTACCGTTGCGGCAGGGATCTATTTAAAAGGACTGCCGACGATCATACATGTTCCGCTGGCTCTGCTTGCAGGCATGCTGATGGGTATGCTGTATGCAGCGATACCGACGATCATCTATCTGAAGAAACGCATCCAGCTCATCGTCATCTTCCTGCTGATGAATACGATCGCCGGAAAACTGGTCACATATGTAGTCTTTGAGTATATGAAAGACCCGAAGAGCCAGTCCAATGCGACTTTCCGTATCGAAAAGAGTGCTGAACTGCCGAATCTGATCCGTACTCCGGCCAGACTCAATATCGGCGTACTGATCGCCCTGGCCGTATGCATCATTGTCTATATCTACTTCTATAAAACGACAGCCGGATACGAGCTTCGTGCTACCGGTATGAATAAGACAGCTGCGGATTACGCCGGTATTCCTTCCAAGAAATATCTCGCTTCTTCTCTGCTGCTGGGCGGTGCTTTAGCCGGACTGGCAGGAGGCATCGAGATCCTGGGCACATATTTCCGGCTATATGACGGGATATCTCCTGCCTATGGTTTTGACGGGATCCCGATCGCATTACTGACCGGAGGTAATCCGATCGGCGCCATCATCGGTTCTATTCTCTTTGGGGCGATGCGTGTCGGTTCCGCCAATATGCAGATAAAAGTCGGTGTCGCCAGTGAGCTGGTAGATGTCATACAGGGTGCTCTGATCTGTTTTATCGCTCTGGAATATATCTTCCACTTCCTGGCCGGAAAGCTTCTGGAAGGAAAGAAGAAAGATCTGAAAGAAAAGGAGGCTGCGTAATATGCTTCAGGCAATGCTGTTATCCATGATCCGTCTTTCGATCCCAGTCATCTTCATGGCTTTAGGCAATCTGTACTGTGAAAAATCAGGTGTCATGAATCTGGGCGCCGAAGGTATGATGATCTCCGGAGCCTTCTGTGCTGTTCTGGGTACCTACTATTCGGGAAGCCCGTGGATCGGTGTCCTCGCCGGCATCCTGGGAGGCATCCTCGTTGCCGGGATCCATTCCCTCAATACGGTCGAATTCGGTGGAAACCAGAATATCAGCGGTCTCGGTCTGAACACTTTAGCGACCGGTCTTTCCGCATTCATCTGCCGTCAGCTCTTCGGTTCCGGTATCACTCCGTCCGTTGCCAACCTTCAGAGAACAGAGTTCCTGCTGAAGATCCCGGTCATCGGAAAGATCCTCGCACAGTTCTCCCCGTTAGCGTATATCTGTCTCGCTATGATCATTGCCAGCTGGTTTATCCTGAATAAAACGGTATTCGGTATGAGAGTCACGGCAGTCGGAGATGATCCGATCGCTGCCGAGACAGCCGGTATCAACGTCTGGAACGTACGTCATATCTGCGTCGCCGTTCTCTTGGGCATTTGCGGCGGTCTTGCGGGTGCATATCTTTCGATCGGTCAGCTGTCCTTCTTCCAGGACAACCTCACGAACGGAAAAGGCATGCTGGCGGTCATCGCCGTCAAGATGGGACGCTGGGACGCAAAGAGAATGGTCCTTGTCGCTCTGCTGTTCGGTTTCTTCGATGCCCTGCAGGTACAGATCCAGCTGCATTTCCCGGGCTTATCTCCGGAACTCGTTCAACTGATCCCGTATATCGTCGGTATCATCGTGCTTACTGTTGCCGGTGAGGGAGCCAGTGCTCCTCAGGCGATGACGAAGCCGTATCTCAAAAACAAATACAAATATTAAGAATGCTTTGCAGACAAAGCATTTCTCTTCATAAGGAGGAATCATGAAAATAGGTGTCTATTATGTACTGAGTCCCAACGCAGATGCCGGTCATATCGAAGAATACAACCGGAATCTTCTGAATGATCTTTCCGGTCTTTCGGATATGGAACTGGAATTCACGGATCTCGATCACCTGCAGGATTATGACCTGATCCTGAACTTTATCGGCGGCGGAGGCACCGAAGGACGTTTCAAAGCGGTCCTGGATCAGCTTCCAAGACCTGTCTTCCTGCTGACGACCGGATACAATAATTCTCTGGCTGCCAGTATGGAGATCCTGTCTTATCTGAGACAGAATGAGATACCGGGCGAGATCATACACGGCTCTCTGACGAAGATGGCGAAGAGGATCTCCCTCTTAGGAAGAGTTTTCAAAACGAAGAAAAAGATCACTTCTCTGCGTCTGGGAAGAGTCGGCAAACCGAGCGACTGGCTCATCTCCAGCGATGTCGACGCGGATACCTGCCGCAAAGAGACCGGTATCGAGATCTTCGACATCTCCATGGAGGAATTCTTCGAAGAGATACGCAGGAGAGAATATATCCCGAATGGATATACCGAGGCAGTCAAGGCGAAAAACTATCATCCAGAAGATACGGAACTCAGTCTGCAGATCTATGGAGCTTTGAAAAGACTGGTAGAAAAGTATCGTCTGGATGGCGTCACCGTGCGCTGCTTCGATCTCTTGGGTCCGATCAGAGGCACCGGATGCACCGCTCTGGCGATCCTGAATGCCGAGGGGATCTATGCGGGATGCGAAGGGGATACACCGTCCCTGATGTCGATGTGCCTTTTAGGAGAACTGACGGGCAGACCGGTATTCATGGCCAATCCTTCCCGCATCCTCTCCGATGATCACGACATCATCTTTGCGCACTGCACGCTGCCTCTCAACATGCCGTCATCCTATGAACTCATGACACATTTCGAGTCCGGACTGGGCATCGCTTTCCGCGGACAGATCCCGGAAGGTCCAGTCACGATCTTCAAGACGGATGCGCATATGAAGAAGTTTTTCGCTAAGACCGGAGAACTGAAAGAGAATCTCAAAGAAGTCAATCTCTGCCGTACTCAGATCCGTATCCATCTCGAAGAAGAG
>JAZPYW010000120.1:0-10627 GCA_045544415.1 Erysipelotrichaceae bacterium | reverse complement strand
CATAAGATTATAAACATCACGAATAAATAAAAAATAAGACACGAAAGTGTACATGAGAGTTATCCCAAATAACTCTGAAGAAAACAGAAAAACGATATATCAAACAAACTGCCGGAAAGAGACCGGCAGTTTTTATGTGATCCGATACTTTGAAGCATAATGGGCATCAGACACTTCAATGTGTTTCTGTGAAAAGAGGGGGATTATCCTTTATAATAAATAAGTAGAGAAACGGATCCGGCTGGCGGACCGGCCGGAAACGGATGAGGATAAAAATATGGATGACACTAAAGTTACCATCGAATTGAACGGACGCGTTGATTCCAATAATGCGGCTGCTGTCGAGCAGAATATCTTTTCTCAGCTGGCAGGAAAGGATCAGCAGCCTGTCGTACTGGATACTTCGAAACTGGAATATATCTCCAGCGCCGGCCTGCGTATCCTGCTGAGACTGAAGAAGACGAATCCGGATATCACGATCACCGGAGTGAATTCCGAGATCTACGAGATCCTGGAGATGACCGGTTTCACCGAGATGATGAAGGTGGAGAAGGCTTATCGGGTCGTCGACATCACCGGCTGCGAAGAGATCGGCAGAGGTGCCAATGGTACGGTATACCGCATCGACCAGGACAATGTCGTCAAAGTGTTCAATAATCCGAATGCTCTGGAAGATATCCAGCATGAAAGAGAAGTTGCCCGCCTGGCGCTCATCCTTGGCGTTCCTACAGCCATTTCCTACGATGTTGTAAAGGTAGGAGACAGCTACGGATCGGTATATGAACTGCTGAATGCCCGTTCCTTCACCAAGATCATGATCGATGAACCGGAGAAACTCGACTGGTGCGTCGAGGAGTTCGTGAAGATGCTGAAGAAGATACACGGCACGGAAGTACCGGAGGGGAAACTCCCGGATGCGCGGGATACGTTGCGGAAATGGGCGGATTATTCCTACAACTATCTGCCGAAAGACAAGGCGGACAAGGTCATGGCCATGGTCAGCAGCATCCCTTACGATGCCCATATGATCCATGGCGACTACCATACGAAGAATCTCGAACTGCAGAACGATGAAGTCCTGCTGATTGATATGGATACCCTGGCAGTAGGTAATCCGATCATTGAACTCGGATCGATCTACAATGCCTTCGTCGGTTTTGCGGAACTGGATCCGGAAGACATCAAAGAGTTCCAGGGTTTCGACTACGAGACATCCAAGACTTTCTGGAAGAAGTTCCTGGCAGGCTATCTGGGCACGAATTGCGATA
Organism: Erysipelotrichaceae bacterium; assembly: GCA_045544415.1. Taxonomy (GTDB): domain Bacteria; phylum Bacillota_I; class Bacilli_A; order Erysipelotrichales; family Erysipelotrichaceae; genus Colivicinus. Next base: position 9,359 of record JAZPYW010000120.1, on the reverse strand, counting down.
TCAAGCACAGAGAGGTGGAAGATAAGGCCCGGATCATCGGCTACATCCGTCTGATACGCCGTATGATGCGCCGTGACGGAATGGAAACGGAAAAGGGAAGAGCGGAGATCGCCCACTGGAAGGAAGAACTGATCGAGCTCCTCGATAAGACGGATACGCTCTTATTTGAATTCAATGAACTGGAACTGGAAGCTGTTGTAGAGAATCTCGATGAAGTTCAGGGTTTCGTTGAAGAGAGACTGGAGAGCGAAGACTGCTCGATGAAAGCGAGGATGCAGATAGGTCTGGCAGTAGAGGAAGTATTCGTGAATATCGCTCAGTATGCCTATGGAAGCAGTTCCGGCAAGGCGATCGTCCGGGTTGAAGTCACGAAAGATCCGATCGCGGTGAAGATCACCTTCATCGACCACGGTAAACCGTATGATCCTCTGACACATGAGGACCCTGATGTCACTCTGTCTGCCGAGGAGAGAGATGTCGGAGGTCTCGGCATCTTCCTGACGAAGAAGTCGATGGACGATGTGAATTATGAATATAAGAACGGTCAGAATATCCTGACATTGAAAAAGAATCTGTAGTACAGGGAGGAATATATGATCATTGATAAGACAGTTCACGGTAATGAACTTACACTTACGGTAAAAGGACGTCTGGATACGGTGGCAGCACCGGAACTGGAGAGAGTACTGAAAGATTCTCTGGAAGGAGTAGAGTCGCTCGTCTTCGATTGTGAGAAGCTCGAATACATCTCCTCTGCAGGACTGCGTGTCCTTCTCTCTGCCCAGAAGATCATGAATACTCAGGGTTCCATGAAGCTCATCCATGTGGATGAGACGATTCTTTCGGTATTTGAAGTAACGGGCTTTATCGATATCCTTACGATCGAGTGAGATTATGCGTTTCGATAAACTCATCGATCTTCATATGCATACGACGGTCTCAGACGGAACCGATACTCCGGAAGAGATCCTTTCGAATGTAGCCCGGGCTGGCATCGGGCTTTTTTCGATCACCGATCATGATGCGGTGCGGAGCAGCTGGATCGTTCCGGATCTTCTGAAAGAAGGAGATCCTGTCTATATCCCCGGAGCGGAATTTTCCTGCCGGGATGAAGAAGGGAAGTATCATATCCTCGGACTCGGCTATGATCCGGAGGCAGAACCGATTCGGAAACTGGTCGAGACATCGCACGGAAACCGGATGAAGAAGGTACGTGCCAGACTCGATTTTCTGAATAATGAATTCGGCTTCTCCTTTCCGGAAGAGGAGATCGCCTCTTTACTGTCGCTGCAGAATCCGGGCAAGCCGCATATCGGGAACCTGATGGTGAAGTACGGCTATGCAGAAAACAAGGAAGAAGCCATCACCAAATACATCAATAAGCTTCATTTTCCAAGCATCTATCTGCTTCCGGAAGAAGCGATCAAAGCGATCATTGAATCGGGAGGTATCCCGGTACTGGCTCATCCGACCTATGGAAGCGGCGATCAGCTGATCCTGGGCGATGAGATGAAATTAAGACTGGAAAGGCTGAAGGGAATGGGTCTTCAGGGTGCTGAAGCCTATTACTCCGGTTTTACACCGAGACTGAGACAGGATATCCTGTCGCTTGCGGAATACTTCGGCCTCTATGTGACGGCCGGAAGTGATTATCACGGCACCAATAAACTGGTGAAACTGGGAGATACGGGATTGCAGAGAAATGCGGAGATCCCGGAAGGAATGAAGGCTTTCCTGGAAAACTGCCGGGGCTATTCTTATGAACAGAAGAGAGTCCCGGTCATCAGTCTGCTTGAGATGAAAGATAATGATCGGGGACAGAAATGAAGAAGTTTAAGAATCTGGTCATAGGCGGAATACAGAGTAAGATGTTCAATCTGATACTCGTTACCGTGCTGCTGCTGACAGTGGCTTTTTCGGCAGTCTCTTTCTATCGCAGCGGCCTTTTATCACGGTTGGCGGAGGAATCCGGAGAACGCCAGCAGGAAGCGATCAGTGAAGTGAACGATACGGTCATGTCTTCCGTGATCGAGAAGTCCATGGGACGCTCGACGGCTCTTGAAGCGCAGCTGGCGGATGAGATGTTTCACGGACTGAAGTCGAGAGTCGAGATGCTCGGAGAATATGCCGGGAAACTCTTTGAACAGTCCGGAAGCACGCAGAGGATACGGACCTACGGACCGGATCCGGAAAGAAACGGCGAAGTGACAGCTCAGCTCTTTGCGGCGGAAGGGGTCGACATACAGGACTACGATCTGAGAGACCGCATCGGACTGATCGGCAATATGAGAGATCTGATGATCACCCTTTACGGTGTCTCGGAACAGACGAACTCCTGTTTCATCGCTTTGCCGGATGGAGTATTCCTCATCGTCGATGACCGTTCGGCCGCTAAATTCGACGAAACGGGAGCGCTGATGGAATATGATCCGCGGACGAGACCGTGGTATATACAGGCTGTGGAAAAGGGAGAACTCATCTTTACGGACGTCGAGACGGATGCGTTCACCGGCGATATCGGGATCGTCTCTGCGATGCCGGTGTATCAGGACGGAGAATTGGTCGCGGTCGTCGGATCAGATCTCTTCCTGAATTCGATGCAGCAGGCTGTTGCGGAATCGGAAGACTCCGGAAGTTTCTCCTTCGTCGTCAATCAGAACGGACACATCGTCTTCTCGCCGAAGAAAGAAGGACCGTTCCGGGTCGAACCGGCGATACAGGCAAGCGATCTGCGCAAGTCCGCCAACAGCGATTTTGCGAAACTCATAAATGACGCTCTGGTCGAAGAGACCGGCATGCGTACGATATCCTTCCATGACGGAGATTACTACATGGTCGGCGTACCGGTGAAAACGGTAGGCTGGACCCTCGTCTCCGTCTGCGAAAAAGCTTCGGCGAAAGCTCCTGCTGAACTGATACAGCAGCGTTATCAGGAGATTCAGTCGGAAACGGAAAACGAATACCGCAGGGGAACGAAAGATTCTCAGATCATAGCTCTCGTTCTGCTGCTGGGAGTCGCTGTCCTGATGGCGGCAGGTTCGATCATGATGTCGAAGCGCATCGTCGAACCGCTCAACAATATCACCCGGAAGATCGCAAGTTTAGGAGGAAACGATCTGGAATTCAAGATGGAAGATTCGTTCCGGACCGGAGATGAGATCGAAGAACTGGCCACGAGCTTTGCGGATCTGTCGCATAAGACCGTGAACTATATGGAGACCATCAAAGAAGTGACGGCGGAAAAGGAGAGGATCAGTACGGAACTCTCGCTGGCCAACAGTATCCAGAAGGCCATGCTGCCGCATATCTTCCCGGCTTTCCCGGACCGTCCGGATTTCGATGTCTATGCGACGATGGATCCGGCCAAGGGAGTCGGAGGAGACTTCTACGATTACTTCCTGATCGATGACGATCATCTGTGCCTTGTCATTGCCGATGTATCCGGAAAGGGTGTACCGGCCGCCCTGTTCATGATGACTTCCAAGATCATCCTGCAGAGCTGTGCGATGCTGGGAAGATCTCCGGCAGAGATTCTGGCCAAGACCAACGAAGCGATCTGTTCCAATAATGAAGCGCAGATGTTCGTGACGGTATGGGTAGGAATACTGGATCTCAATACCGGTCTGCTGAAAGCGGCCAATGCCGGGCATGAATATCCGGTCCTCAAGGATCCGAACGGCCCGTATCGGCTGTATAAAGACCGTCACGGGATCGTGATCGGAGGTGTAGAAGGGGCTCCGTACTTCGAATATGAAGTCCAGCTGTATCCCGGCAGCAAGCTCTTCGTCTATACTGACGGCGTCAAGGAAGCAGCGAACGCTCAGAAAGAACTCTTCGGCGTCAAGCGGATCCTCGAAACACTCAACGAGATCCCGGATGCCGGACCTCATGAAGTCCTGCAGACGATACGTAAAAAGGTGGATGAGTTCGTACAGGATGAGGAACAGTTCGACGATCTGACGATGCTGAGTTTTGAGTATAAGGGAAAAAGACCGGAAAGGATTCCGGAGGAAGACACTGTTTCATAGTTAGAGGAGATGCATATGAATAAACTCGTTTTTCACGGGATCAGCGCAGAATATCCGCAGGACTTCCATGTGATGGATGATGAAAAAGAGATCGCCGGATTCGATGCCTTCCTTGAGAACTACCGCAGGAATCTGAATGTAGAAAAAGAAGCAGTACGCTGCTTCTGAAATAAAGAAGTTCACGATCTGTGAACTTCTTTTTATTTACGGGAGAGACGGTATCCTCTCGGGGAGAGACCGTATTCTTTCTTAAAGAGACGGTAGAAGAAACTGAGGTTCTCATAGCCGACGTTCCGGGCGATATCCTCGATAGGAAGAGAAGTGTTCTCCAGCAGGAAGCAGGCCTGCGAGAGACGTTTTTCCTCTAAGAGCCTTTTGAAGGTCTTGCCAGTCTGTTTCTTCACGATGCGGGAAAGAGTATATATGTCCATCTTTTTCTCTTCTGCAAGATCCGTCAGACTGCAGGAGACATAATGATCATTGATATAACGAAGGGTCTCGAAGGCCGTGCGCTGATCGAAGGTGCTGTTTCCGATCCGCATGACCTCCGCATGATTGATCAGCAGCAGAAACAGAAGGGACATCGTCAGCTGATTGATGCTGCGCTTGTTGGGTTCATCTTCCAGCAGGTTCCAGATGAGATTCTCCAGCAGGTTCTGTACGGGAATGATGTCTCCGGCCTGAAAGAAGAGATAGTTGGACGAAGAGGTCTCAGCAGTAAGACAGCTGATGATGAAGTCTTTCAGAGCGTTGTTTTCCTTGTATACTTCCCGGAAGGAATCGTCGAAGAAACTCGGCAGGATCATGAAATTGACGGCGATATCGTCTTTTCCGGCCGGAAGTATCTCCTGTACGGCATTCTGATTCAGGAAGAGGAGGTCTCCTTCGTGGAGGATGATCTCTCTGTCATCGATATAGTGCGTCGAAGAACCCTGTACCATATAGACGAATTCGATGTAGTTGTGGGTATGCTTCGGGAAATGGATGAAGCGGGTATGACGGCGGATATCGATCAGCTTGCCGTTTAAAAGGACACGGGAGGAATCGATCACGCTGCTCTTGTCGCTGCTGTAATAGAGGTCCCGGTTCACATATTCTTTTCCGTTCAGGATATCTTTCTCTTCATTTGTGATCTCCGAGAGTTTTCCCAACAGGTTTTCCTTCATGTCTCCATTATAGTTTATTATGCAAGAAAGGACAGTTTTTTATTTTAAAAGCGTTATTAAAAGCGCTTTCTTTTTCAGCGAAAATAAAGATGGATAAAAAGGAGATCTATCATGAACGAAAAAGAACTGTACGCATACGCAAAAGACAGATATGCCCGATACGGGATCGATACCGATCAGGCGATCGAGACACTGAAAAATATCCCGGTATCGCTGCACTGCTGGCAGGGAGACGATGTCCGCGGTTTCGACACCGATCCGAACAAGCCTCTGACCGGTGGCATCCAGACGACCGGAAACTATCCGGGCAGAGCTTCCGATCCGGAAGAACTGATGGCCGATCTCGATGAAGTACTGAAACTCATTCCGGGAAGGCCGAAGATGAACCTTCATGCCTCCTATGCGATCTTTGAGGATGGAGAATGGGCAGACCGCGATAAGCTGGAACCGAAACATTTCCAGAAATGGGTGGATTTCTGCAAGGAGAGAGGACTGGGCTGCGACTTCAACCCGACTTTCTTCTCTCATGAAAAGTGCGATCCGCTGACTCTTTCTTCCGCAAACGAAGAGACGAGAAGATTCTGGATCGAACACGGAAAAGCATCGATCCGCATCTCGAACTATCTGGCAGAAGAACTGGGCGAGAAGTGTGTCATGAACATCTGGACAGGGGACGGCTTCAAAGACATTCCGGGAGACCGCATCGGTCCGCGAAGAAGATACCGGGAAGCAATCGATGAGATCCTGTCCGAACCGTATGATTTCCATAAGGTGAAACCGTGTATCGAATCCAAGGTGTTCGGTATCGGCGTTGAATCCTATACCGTAGGAAGCGCAGAGTTTGCGTTAAGCTATGCGGCTTTCAATAAAGACAAATGCATCCCGCTGATGGATAATGGCCACTATCATCCGACCGAAGTCGTATCCGACAAGATCCCGGCACTGCTGACTTTCTTCGATGAGATCGCGCTCCATGTGACGAGACCTGTCCGCTGGGATTCCGACCATGTCGTACTCTTCGACGACGAGACAAAAGAGATCGCCAAGGAGATCGTACGCTGCGGTACGGAAAAGGTCGATATCGCCTTAGATTATTTCGACGCTTCCATCAACCGTATCTCGGCCTGGGTTACCGGCTACCGCAACCTGCAGAAGGCTCTCTTATTCGCTCTGCTGCAGCCGAAAGAGGAACTGAAGGACCTTCAGGATGAACAGGATTTCACCGGACTCATGGCCGTTCAGGAGACATTCAAGACGTTGCCGTTTGAGATGGTCTGGGAAGAATACTGCCGTTCCTGCCGGAAGCCTCAGGATGAGGAAGTACTGGAAGAGATCCGCAGATATGAAAGAGAAGTTCTTTCGAGGAGAGGATAATATGGATACAAAACTGAAAAGAGATTTTACCAAGGCGTGTTCCGACGGATACAGACAGGGCTGGCATGAGAGAAACGGCGGGAATCTTTCCTACCGTATGAAGGAAGAAGAAGTAGAAGAAGTACGTGAATATCTCCATGAAGATGCGGAATGGAGAGAGATCGGAACGGCAGTTCCGGATCTGAAGAACGAATACTTCATGGTGACCGGTTCCGGCAAATACTTCCGCAATGTCGAACTGGATTTTGAAGACAATGTCTGCATCATCCGCCTCAATGAAGACGGAACAAAATATAAGATCGTCTACGGACTGGTGAACGGCGGAAGACCGACTTCGGAACTGCCTTCCCATCTGATGAATCTGGAAGTGCTCAAGAGAAAAGATGAGGGACTGCGCGTCGTCTATCATGCGCATCCGGCCAATACCGTGGCACTCACTTTCGTGCTTCCTTTGGAAGATGAAGTCTTCACGAGAGAGATCTGGGAGATGGAGACTGAATGTCCGGTCGTCTTCCCGGAAGGCATCGGTATCGTACCGTGGATGGTACCGGGCGGAAGAGAGATCGGTGTCCGGACTTCCGAGATCATGAAGACGAAGAACGTGGCGATCTGGGCCCATCACGGGATCTTTGTGGCAGGTCATGACTTCGATGAGGCCTTCGGACTTCTGCATACCGTTGAAAAGGCAGCCGAGATCCTGGTCAAGGTGATGTCTATGGGCAATACGAAGAGAAACACGATACATCCTCAGGATTTCCGCGATCTCGCGAGAGACTTCCATGTATCGCTGGATGAAAAATACCTGTACGAGAAAACATCGGACAGGATCGGAGAGAAATAATGAAATACTATCTGGCAGTCGATATCGGAGCCTCTTCCGGAAGACATATCGTCGGCTGGAAAGAAGAGGATGGGATCCATACGAAGGAAGTCTTCCGTTTTAAGAACGGCGTTCAGGAAGAGAACGGCCATCTGGTCTGGGATATCGATCATCTTGAGGTCAGAGTAAAGGAAGGCATCGACAAGGCTCTGCAGGAATATCCTCTGGAGTCGCTCTCCATCGATACCTGGGGCGTCGATTATGTCCTGATGAAGGGGAATAAGACGGTATATCCCGTCTATGCCTACCGCGATGACCGTACGAAGGAAGTGATCGATGAGGTCCATTCCCTGATGCCTTTTGAAGAACTCTACCGGCATACGGGCTGTCAGTTTCAGCCTTTCAATACCATCTATCAGCTCTATGCAGACAAGAAGACAGGAAGACTGGAGGAAGCAGATGATCTTCTGATGATCCCGGAATACCTGATGTATAAGCTGACCGGTGTGAAGAAAAGAGAGTTCACCAATGCGACGACGACCGGCATGATCGACCATGAGACACTGGAATACGATCAGCAGATCATCTCGGCACTGGGACTTCCGGAAAAACTCTTCCCGAAACTCTCTTTGCCGAAAGAAAAGGCAGGGGAGTATAAAGGAGTCAAAGTGGTATTATGCGCTACACATGATACCGGTTCTGCAGTAGAAGGTATCCCGATGGAGGGAAATGAGCTCTACATCTCTTCCGGGACCTGGTCTTTGCTGGGGGTGAAGACTGACCGTCCTTTGACAGATGAGGGATCGCAGAGAGCCAATTACTCCAATGAGGGAGGCATCGGCTACAACCGCTATCAGAAAAACATCATGGGCATGTGGATCGTCAATGAACTGAGAAGATGCTTATGCCCTGAGGAAGATTTTTCCAAGATCGTCCGTATGGCGGAAGAGAGTACCTATGATGAGATCCTCGATGCGAACGATCCGTCTTTGCTGGCACCGGAGGATATGAAAGAAGCCTTCGATAAACTGTTAAAAGTTCCGGCTCAGAATACGGGAGACTACTTCCGCTGCGCCTACCGTTCTCTGGCAGTATCGTATAAAGATGCGATCGAAGAACTGGAGCGCAATACCGGAAAGACCTATTCCAAGCTCTATATCGTCGGGGGAGGCGCAAAGAACGCCTTCCTCAATAAACTGAGCGAAGACGCAACGGGAAAGAAAGTCATTGCCCTGCCGATCGAAGCGACGGCACTCGGGAATCTGAAAGTGCAGATGGAGATCTGACCGTTACCGCAACCAGGAACGCATAAAAAGCACCGGATCATCAGAGGTCCGGTGCTTTATGTATCTTATTCGGTTTCGAATTGAGGACGCCAGCCCGCAAACTGTTCGAGCTGTGCATCGCTGCGGTGATAATAGCGTCTTCCTTTATCGAGTTCAGCGATCTCTTTCATCTCCTCTTCGGTCAAAGAGAAATCCAGGATGTCGAGATTGTCTTTGATGTGGGCGACGTTCCGGCTTCCCGGAATGACCGCAAATCCCATCTGAGTATGCCAGCGCAGGATGACCTGTGCCGGAGTCTTTCCGTATTTCTTACTGAGTTTAGCGAAGACTTCTTCCTGAAGCAGGGACTTGTCTCCGTGACCTAACGGATACCAGCTCATCAGCTTGATCCCGTATTTATCGAGGGTGACACGGAGTTCTTTCTGCGTGAAGTACGGATGTGCCTCGACCTGAATGAACTGAGGAACGATCTCCCATTCCTTTTCCAGTTCTTCGAGGTACTTTCCTTCGAAGTTGGAGATGCCGATGACCGGGCATCTGTTTCCGTTGTTCAGTTCAAAGTATTCCATTTTCTTTCTCCTTTAATATACCGATGCCCGGGAAGAGACAAATATCCAGCATCCGTTTTCCTTTCGCAGCGTGAAGTCTCCCTGAAGTCTCCAAGTGCTTCTTCCGCCTCCATATA
>JAZPYW010000119.1:0-5587 GCA_045544415.1 Erysipelotrichaceae bacterium | reverse complement strand
ACCAGTGCCGTACCGGTCTCCATATTGGAGATCAGTTCAGCAGCGTCGATATCCGGATTTTCCCGGAAGGACTGAGCAGCCATACGGGCAGCCTTGATCTCGGAAGGAGTATAGGCGCGCAGGGAATGCTGGATGCGGCTGGACAGCTGGGAGAGGACGGAATTCGGGATATCTGCCGGAGACTGGCTGATGAAGAAGATGCCGACGCCTTTGGAACGGATCAGACGGACGGTCTGTTCGATCTTTTCCAACAGCTGTTTGGATGCGGAATCGAAGAGGAGGTGTGCTTCATCGAAGAAGAAGACGACTTTCGGTTTCTCCAGATCGCCGACTTCCGGCAGACGGCGGTATAATTCCTCCAGCATCCAGTACAGGAATGTAGAATACAGTAATGGATGGTGATAGAGCTCTTCACATTCGATCATATTCATGATGCCCAGGCCCTTATCATCGGTCGTGAGCCAGTCGGCGATATCGAGGTCTTCCATACCGAAGAAGATATCTCCTCCCTGGGATTCGAGCTCCAGGAGCTTTCTCTGTATCGCCCCTACGGACTGCTTGGTGATATTGCCGTATTTGAGCGTATATTCCTTGTTGTGTTCCCCGACATAGGCCGCCATGGCCTGCAGGTCCTTGAGATCGACGATATCGAGTTCCATATCCTTGGCGATACGGAAGATGATGTTGAGGATGCCTCTCTGCACATCAGTCAGATCGAGGATACGGGAAATGAGGATCGGATCCATATCCTGCAGTACGACTCTTATCGGATGTCCTCTTTTCTGGAAGACATCATAGAAACGCACCGGATACTTCTGCATCGCATAATCTTCGATACCCATGGAAGAAAGTCTTCCCGCTATTCCTTCATAGTCTCCCGGTACGATCATACCGGTGAGATCTCCCTTGACGTCGGCAATGACGGAAGGGATCCCCATCTCGCTCAGGGATTCGGCGATGACTTTGAGGGTGACGGTCTTACCGGTACCGGTAGCTCCGGCGATGAGACCGTGCCTGTTGAGCTGGGAAGGATAGAGGAATACTTCTTTTTCTCCGGCCTTTCCGATCATTATCTTATTGTCTTTTATCATGGGATCTCCTTCAGTCTTTCTTATAGACGGATATCACGAATCCGAAACGGATCTTCAGTTCTTTCAGCGCTTCCAGTTTCTCCCGGTCTTTCGGAGAAGTCTTTACCGCATAAGGAGTCATATGGAATAAGGACAGGAGGTCTTCTTTCGGAAGAAGAATGGTCCTGGAGATGTGTCTTTCTTCCAGGAGACTCAGTCCTTCAAAGTTCAGCTCCTTCACTTCGTTCTCCCGTACCTTGTCATAGAGGACTTCCTTGAGCTCGTAGAGGTGTTTTTCATCCGGTCTCACCAGCAGGAAGATCCCGTCTTTCTTCAATACTCTCGCGATCTCTTTGTCCGCTACCGGGGCAAATAAGGTCGTGACGGCATCGAAGGAAGCATCCTCGAAGGGAAGAGTGAAGATGGAAGTACGCAGGTAGAACGTATCTTTATCTCTCTGGGAGGCATACTTCAAAGCCTGTCTCGATAGATCGATGCCGCAGCGTTCTTTCGCCGGAAGGTCTTTCGTATAGTAGCCTTCTCCGCAGGCCAGATCGATCAGGGAAGAGACTTCATATTTCAGAAGCAGGGAAGATACCTGTTCCTTGAGAAACAGGTAGTGATCCTTGGCGAGAAAGTCTCTTCGGGCTCTGATGAGTTCTTCACTGTCTCCGGACTGGGCAGGGTGGTCATTGAGATTGAGATAACCCTGTTTTGCCAGATCGAAAGAATGTCTGTTGATACAGGTAAAACTATGGTCGATGCGTTTGAGTTCTTCTTTGCAGAAGGGACAGAGTATCTTCATACTTCCATCATATCAAAGAAATCTGCTATAATAAAAACCTGAATAATTCTCTATGCTCAAGAATTCTTTATTGCAGAATAAAGACAAATAGTATAAAATAATTGAGCGAATAGAGAAACTATTCCTTGTCCAGCAATGGACCGTTAGTCCAGAAGGAGGTAAAAAATGAAACAGTACGAGACTATGTATATCATCAAGTCCAGCCTCGACGACGCTGCCAGAAATGCGTTAGTGGAAGAGATGCACGGCATCATCACAGCACATGGCGGTACGATCGACAAGATCGATGATTGGGGTATGAAAGATTTCGCTTATGAGATCGATGGTATGACAAAGGGCTACTATGTAGTAGTCAACTATACTGTAGACGTTGCCGGATTAAACGAATTCAACCGTTTAATGCGTATCAACAACAACGTCGTTCGTCTGATGACCATTTCGGAAGACGAAAAGAGCGGTAAGTAACTATGATCAACCGTGTCGTGTTAGTAGGACGCCTTACGAGAGACATCGAGCTCCGCAAGACGACCAGCAATTTATCCACCTGCCGGTTCACTCTGGCATGCGATAGAAGATTCTCATCCAATCAGAACGGTCCTACAGCAGACTTCATCTCCTGCGTTGCCTGGAGGCAGAACGCAGACTTCCTCGCCAGATATGCGAAGAAGGGAGATGTCGTAGCACTGGATGGCAGCATCCAGACAGGAAGCTATACCGACCGCAACGGAAACAAAGTCTATACGACCGATGTCGTAGCAGATACGGTGCGTTTACCGATGGGCAACCGCAGCAATAACAATGTTTCCGATTCTCCGAGAACGTATGAGACACACGAGACATTCACTCCGAGCAATGAAGCCGGATACAGTAAAGATGAGAGTTTCGACGATGATTTCGCGAATACTCCGTCCCTGGATATTTCCAGTGACGATCTCCCGTTTTATTGATTAAGAAAGGAAAACAAACATGGCTTTTAGAAAACAGAGAGTCGGATATAAGAAAGTATGTTACTTCACCAAGAACAAGATCACTTATATCGATTATAAAGATGTTGAACTCTTAAAGAAGTTCATCAGCGCCAACGGTAAGATCACTCCTAGAAGAGTTACCGGTACGAGTGCGAAATATCAGAGAATGCTGGCTACGGCGATCAAGAGAGCCCGTCAGATGGCATTACTCCCTTATATCGCTGACTAGTTGATCAACCTGCCTCCGTTCTTTTCGGGGGCTTTTTTTGACTTTATGAACAATACGAAGAAAATCACACAGGGTGCTCTGTTGCTGGCAGTGACCGGAGCACTCATGTATCTCAACCTGAGGATGGCGGGATTATTCGATACGTTCGTGATCCTGATCATTCCGATCGTCATCGCCATCTATTCGACGATGAATGAGCTCAGGGACGGAATGGTGCTGTCGGTATCGATGGGGATACTGGGACTGGTGCTGGGATTCGCATTGACGAGTCCTACCTACATCATCTATTTCCCGGTCTGTGTCTTTACCGGTATCGCCTATTCCTACGGGATCAAGAAGAACTTTACGAAGCGGAAACTGCTGATGACGGCGATCATCGCTTTTGTCGTGGGAGAGATCCTGGCTTCCTTCGTCTTCTTCCCGATATTCGGGATCCGGGTAGAAGATGAACTCAAGTTCATGACCGACACTTTCACGAATACCGATTATTCGCAATACGGAGAATACGGAGCCATCATGGCAGCTTCGGTGAAGAATATGCTGGCTCTCATCGGCGACCATCTCGGAACGCTGATATTGCTGCTGTTCATCTTCTCGACTGTGCTGATCGGTGTCATGGAAGGGGTCATCATCCACATCCTGACCGTCTTCCTGCTACGGAGATTCCGCATCAAGGAACTGCCTCAGACGAGTCTTTTCGACCTGAGACCGAACATCATCCTGACCTATCTTTCCATGGCTTCGGTCTTTGCGATGTTCTTCCTCAACGGCATCGCCAATGAAGTTTTGTATGCAATCGTCATCTGTTTGGCCCTGACCGGTGCTATTATATTAATATATTACGGATATCTCTTCCTGGTCCTTTACGGCAGGATCGTCCTGAGACGCAATATCACATTCCTCCTCATCCCGCTCATTCTGTTTGCGCCGGGGATGCTGATACTGGTCCTATTGATCCTGGGCTTCCTCTATGGAAGCGGACCGCTGCGCAGATATCTCGAGAGTAAGGTGAGTCAAGCGTGAAAAAACTGAGTCGACTGAAGATCATGGCAGCTCTGATCGCGGTCCTCGCTGTGGGGATCGTGGCTTTTCTATACTTCGTCATGAAACAGACGGTATTGGTACCGGTGATCATCACTTTCCTGTTCATCCTGCTTCTGCTGGCGATGTTTTTCAGTCTCGACAACATTCTGGACGAGAACTCCCGAAACATCGAAGAAGCTCTTTCGGCTGCTTCCCATTCCCGTTATGCAACGGGAGATCTGGGAATACTGACCTACAGTGAAGATCTGCAGATCACCTGGATGTCTTCGCTGTTCCAGGAAAGAAACCTCAATCATAACGGTGAAAAACTGCTGCTCTGGCTGCCGGAACTGCAGAACCTGCTGCAGGGAAACAGCGAGACGGAAGTCGTCGTCATCAATGACGACAAGTATAAAGTCAGCCGTTCGGAAGAAGACTCTGTATTATACTTCAAAGATATCTCGAGAGAATACGATCTCGAGGAGAAACTGAGGGAAGATGCCTGTGTCATCGGCATCCTCTCCTACGACAACTACGATGAATCTTCGGAGAGCGAAGATGACATCTCCTATGTCAACACCAACATCAAAGTCCCGGTCATCGAATATTTCCGGAAGTTTGATGTCGTCTATAAGACTCTGAGAAACAATCGTCTGCTGCTGATACTGAATGAAAGACAGTTCAAGAAGCTGGCGGACGATAAATTCTCCATCCTCAATGAAGTACGTAAAGAGGCGAAGAAGAACGACCTCGATATCACGCTGTCCATGGCTTTTGCCCGGGGAAGCGATGATCTCGTGGAACTCGACAATGCGGCCTCGAACCTGATCGAACTGGCTCAGACAAGAGGCGGCGACCAGGTCGTATCGAGGAAGATGGGAGAAGAAGCAGTCTATTTCGGCGGATCGAGCGAAGCACGCGAGAAACAGAGCCGGGTCAAGGTAAGGGTCATGACCAATACCATCAAGGATCTGATCCTGAAGGCCGGCAATGTCATCATCGTCGGACATACGGGCATGGATGCCGACTGTATCGGTTCGGCCCTGATCATGTCGAATATCTGCCGCACCTTAGGCAAGGAAGCCTATGTGATCTGCCGTTCGGGCGGTGTCGATGCGATGATCGCCGACGTCATGACCAGATACAATGCGGCCCTGGAAAAGAAGCACAATCTCGTCAGCGAGAATGAAGCGCTGAATCACCTGAATGACGATACGCTCGTCATCATGGTCGACCACCATTCCAAAGCTCAGTCCAACGGACTGACACTGCTCAACAGCGCCAAGAATATCGCCATCATTGGCGAGGAAGGCTCCGAAATCAACGGCCAGAATTGCTACGATCCCATCGGCGAAGAGGACTACAGAGGACCCCACGCCATCAATATGTGGTTCTGTGAGCATGTGACCCTGCGGGGCTACACCATCCGGGACAGTGCAAACTGGGCCCATGCCATTCAGAACAGCGCGGATATTACCGTCCGTGAGGTTAC
>JAZPYW010000118.1:0-4865 GCA_045544415.1 Erysipelotrichaceae bacterium | reverse complement strand
CAATGACACTGGTGTCATTGCGGGCCAGGAAGTACTTCTTTCCCTTCTCCAAAGAGAACGATGCTTCTTCCAGTTCTTCATAGCCGTTCTCCAGAAGTATCTCCCGGATGCTTCGTACTGCCCCGAATGCACTCGGGGAATCATGCAGAAATTCAACGATGTTTTTCATATTGTCTCTTCCAAAATCCTCTCTATTCCTTCCATGAGGTCCTGATAAGTCCTCTCGAAATCTCTTGTATACCAGGGATCTGCGACATCTCTGTCCAGTAATCTCACGATCTTATGATCCCTGTCTGTAACGATCCTTTTCAGGCATCTTTCATTCATGCCGTCCATGACATAGACGATGTCCGAGGCCTCGTAATCTTCTCTCGTAAACATCTTTGCCTTATGTCTTCCATACGGGATATGATGATCATCCAGACATTCCTTTGCGGCATAGTAGATATCCATGCCTTCCGTATGATCATCCTGCGCCCGGGAAAAACAGGAGATATCTGTCCGTCCCCTCTTCTTCGCTTCCTCTTTGAGGATATATTCCGCCATGACGCTCCGGCAGATATTTCCATAGCACACAAAACAGATCTTCATAACTATAACTGCGAGGCAAACAACTTGATCGCCCCTACGAACAATCTCTTCAGCAGGGACTGCTTCGTTTCCTGCAGGGAGACGAAACGGCCTTTTTTCATCGTATCTTCCATATCTTCTCTGATCTTCGCGATCGAAGAAGTCTTATAGAGATAGGTGCCGTTCTCGAAATGCAGGTAGAGGGAACGGTAATCCAGGTTGATGGTGCCGACGGTAGCGACTTTATCATCCGAGACAAAGACCTTTCCATGTACGAAACCCGGTGTATATTCGACGATGTGCACTCCTCCTTCGATCAGCTGAGGATAGAAGGAACGGGTGACCTGATAGACGAGCTTCTTATCGGGGATGCCCGGAGTGATGATACGTACGTCCACTCCTCTTTTGGCTGCCAGCAGGAGGGCGTTGATGAATTCGGTATCGATGATCAGGTACGGAGTCATGATGTAGACATAGTCGTTGGCCTGATTGAGTATGTTCATATAGATGTTCTGACCGGTGATCTCGTTGTCGAAAGGAGTATCTCCATAAGGAGCGATATAGCCGTCAGAAGCAGGTTCTCCGCTTTTGCGGTAGTAGATGCGGTATTCCTCATCTTCCTTGCGTACCGAGTTCCAGTTCGTCAGAAAGAGTACGGCATAGGACCAGACTGCTTCTCCCCGTACCCGGAAGGCATTGTCTTTCCAGTGACCGAAACGTTCTTTCCGGTTGATATATTCATCGGCGAGATTGATGCCTCCCGAGAAGGCCGTAACGCCGTCGATGACCAGGATCTTGCGGTGATCCCGGTGATTGAGGACCGTTTTGAGGATCGGATGGATCCGGTTGAAGGAGACGCATTTGATCCCCTTCTCTTCGAGTTTTTCCGCATAGTCCCAGGAAAGGGTCATCAATGATCCGACATCATCGTAGAGGACCCGGACTTCCACTCCTTCGGATGCCTTTCTTTTGAGGATCTTCAGGATCTCGTTCCACATCTCTCCTTCTTCGATGATGAAATATTCCAGGAAGATGAAATGCTTTGCCTGTTCCAGTTCATTTTTGATGATCGGAAAAGCATCTTCTCCCAGAGGATAGTAGTCAAAAGAAGAATTGCGGTATACCGGATATCCGGCACTGTCGGAGATGTAGCGGAACTGTCCCTTCATATCCGGAGCTTCTTTACCGAGTTCCCGGCGTACTTCTTCATCCTGTACATAATAGCGCTTTGCCTGTTCGCTTTCCCGGATGGCCTGACGGAAGATCCCGTCGGTAAGCAGGTCTGCTCCGACAAAGAGATAGAGGGCCGTACCGATGATCGGGGTCAAGGCGATCAGCAGGATCCAGATCATATCCTGAGAGAGATGCCGGGAATTATTGACGATATTCAGCATCACCAGGACACTGAGGATGCGCAGGACCGTTTCCATCCAGACCGCTTTTTCACTGAAACGGACAAAGAGGAAGAGGAGAAGGCCGATCTCCAGTATCGCAAGGAATGCGATCAGTAATATACGGAGAAACGTATTCTTTTTCATAGTGTCTATTTTATCATGTTTCATTTAGAACCGATAAAAGAACGGCCCTTTGATACGGATACAGGCCTCAGAAGACTCATTCTCCGCAGACATGAGTGTATATTACGTCTGAGTAAAACGATGTCTCATAAGTCCGTATTTGCATACTAAAGGGAGAGTTTCCTCTCCCTGTTTTCAGTGTTCGATACTCTCCAGAACGAATTCTCCGCTTTTGAGCTTATAGGTCGCATAGCCGTATCCGTAGTACTGATAGATGACGATCGTGATATCCGCATCCGGACTGTAAGAAAGCGTCATGAGATCTTCCGGACTCAGAGGCTTGATATCGTAATCGTAATCGAAGGTATAGGTCGGTATACCGTCATTGCTTAGTTTGTAGCCGTTGTATACCCACATATTCGCCGCCCCGTCTTCTCTCGAACTGCCGTCATAGTAGGCGTCGATCGAATCCTTGCGGTATCCTTCCAGAAGTTCTATAGTCTCCGGCAGCAGTTTCCGGTCGGCTTTACTGTTGTATACCGTCACAGTCACTTCAGCAGAGTATAAATTCCCGTTCTCTTCATCCGGAATGATCTTCTCCGGTTCTGCTTCCTTCAGGATCCACGTGGTAGCCTCTGAAGGTTCCGGATCTGTGCTCGATCCGTACTGTCTGATCTCATAGCGCAGCAGAGCGTCGTCCGTGATGTAGTTCTCGGCGATCCCGAAGCCTCTGGTCGCAGCTGCCGCACCGTTGAGCAGGAAGCTGATCAAGAGGATGGCCGCAAAGAAGAGCGGCATCTTCACGTTGAAGTAGAACTTCCGTTTGTAGACAAAGTGCGCCATCACATAGGCCGCAAAGATCAGGACATAGGAGATCCCGAACTCTGCGAAGACATCCGCCTTGCGGAATACATCCATAGAGGCATTGATGGAGAACAAGGACACCAGCGCATACAGATTGATGATGAGCGGGTAGGCCAGGAATTCTCCGGAAGAGGTCTCGGCCCTTTCCACCTTTCTGCTGATAAAGCTTCTGTATAAGGCGTATCCGAAGACCAGGATAAAGAAGATGGTCATCCCCAGAGAGATATAGTAAGTCTGTGTCACGCTGCACGGGCCTAAGGTCATCCGGACGTTCCGGGCTCTTCCCGACAGCAGGATCGCATTGACAAACGGCGAGATAAAGCCGAAGACATAACCGAAATTATAGGTGATCAGGCCTTTGATGTAGACGCTGCAGAGCATGTTGCAGGCGATGAGAAAGGCCAGAGGAAGGAAGGAGTAGGAACCGATCATGACGACTCCGTCAAAGACGTTGTTGGCGGTGAGATAGAAGAATGTCGTCGTGATGATGAGAGCCAGAGAACTCAGGGCTCCATTGAGCAATAGAGCGATCAGAGAATAATTCCGTATATAGGAATGGCTTGTGATCATCAGGATCGTATAACCTACGCCCTGCAGGCAGAATACGGTCAGGAAACAGAACAGCAGTCCCGTAAACAGCAGCTGCCTGCGGGATACGTTCAGACTGTAGAAGGTATCGACCGACTTCTTATTGTGGACATAGGAGAAGACCACACAGGGAAGTCCGATGGACAGGAAGGCCGTGATCACCGTGACCAGCCAGGAACCGAATTCCGCCATTTTTCCCGTCGTCATCAGTGCAAAGAGGACCATGACCAGCAGGAGGAATCCCAGCAGATAGCGTTTTGAGCGGAACAGGTATTTCAGATAAGCGGTGCTGATCATAAGAGACCTCCTTCATGTTCATAGATAAAGAGTTCTTCAAAGTTCACCGGCAGCGTATCGAGAATGACCGGATGGAGTTCTTTCAGTTTTTCTACGGTCTCTTCCCTGTCTCCCTTGATGACTAATGAATAAACCGAACCTTCTTTGTTTCTGTGAAGGATGGTGAACTGATCGAAACAGGATTCATCGATCTCATGAGTGAATGCCAGCTGATAGCGGTTGATGAACTCCTTGGATTCCAGCAGATCTCCATAGGTAGAGATATGCCCCTTCTCCAGGATGCCGTAGGTATCGCAGATGTCTTCCAGCTCTTTAAGGTTGTGGGAAGAGATGATGATGGTCGATCCCCTGTCTTCCATGAGATCGCTCAGTCCCTTCTTGACATGGACTCTCACCAGCGGATCCAGTCCGTCGAAGGCTTCATCCAGCAATAACAGCTTCGGACGGATGCTGAAGGCAAACATCAGCATCGTCTGTCTCTTCATACCTTTGGAGAAGGAAGAAAGAGGTTTATGGACATCGAGAGAGAAGAGATTCAGATATTTCGTGAATTCTCCTTCATCCAGTGTATAGAACGTCTGATAGAATTCTTTCATCGTCTTGATGGTCGCTGCATAAGGGAAGTAAGGATCATCGCTGACATAGAAGAGATCCTTTCTGCTTTCCGGATCACGATAGGTATCCGAACCGTTCAGCAGTACTTCCCCTGCCTCGCTGGCATAGATCCCGGCAATGCAGCGGAGCAGTGTCGTCTTGCCGGCTCCATTCATTCCGACCAGTCCGAAGATCGTTCCGTCTCCGATCGATATGTTCAGATCATCGAGGATCTTCCGGTCAAAGGACTTTGTCAGGTCATTGATCTTCAACATGATGTTCCTCCTCGTAAACTTCATCCAGGATGGTCCTCACTTCTTCTTTCGTGTAGCCTGCTTCCCGGACTCTCATCAGGAATTCGCGGACTTCGTAGGAATTCTTCTTCCGTTTGTCTTCCGCTTTTCCTTTCACAAAGACGCCCTTCTTATTGAGGGT
>JAZPYW010000117.1:0-2826 GCA_045544415.1 Erysipelotrichaceae bacterium | reverse complement strand
CCTCGTCGTTATGGGAACAGGGGAACCGTTCGACAATTACGACAATCTGATGAAGGCCATGGCCATCCTGAATGACCCGTATGGTTTCAAGATCGGGGCAAGACATATCTCGATCTCGACCTGCGGACTGGTTCCGAAGATCCGTCAGTTCGCCCGGGAGAACGTTCAATACAATCTGGCGATCTCTCTGCATGCGCCGAACAACGAACTGCGCAGCAGGCTGATGCCGGTAAATAAGGCCTATCCGCTCGAAGAGCTCTTCGATGCCCTGAAGGAATACGCTTCCTCCAACAACCGCCGGCTGACCTTCGAATATCTGCTGCTGGCAGGAATCAACGATAAAGAGGAGCATGCCCGGCAGATACGGGATCTCTTCAAAGGCCTCAATGCCTATATCAACCTCATTCCGTATAATGAGGTAAAGGAAAACGATTACCGTTCCTCAAGCGATGCGAATGCGCTGAGGTTCTACGACATACTGAAAAAGAACGGAGTCGCAGTGACTCTGAGACAGAAGAAAGGTGACGACATCGATGCGGCATGCGGTCAGCTGCGTGCCAATCATATGAAATAACTATGGAATGCTACGGATTAACAGATATCGGTCTCATACGAGATAAAAACCAAGATGCCTATGCCGTCCTGAAGAGCGCGTCCGGAGATACGCTCGTTTTGGTATGCGACGGCATCGGCGGAGCGAAAGCCGGAGAAGTCGCTTCTGCGGAAGTCATCTCCTATTTCCAGGAGACTTTCCCGAAAGCTCCGGAATTCCAGGACCTCATCATGGCCCGGGAATATATCGCTCATCATGTCAATCAGGCCAACCGCAGAGTCTTCAAACTCTCTGCTCAATATGAAGATTACCGGGGAATGGGGACGACGCTTACCGGACTTCTCTTTACGAAGTACGGTATCCTCTCCATCAATATCGGCGACAGCCGTGTATACGGATTTATCGATGAGAAAGCCTTCCGTCTCACCATCGACCACACATTAGTGAACGAGATGCTGCTGAACGGACAGATCACCTATGAAGAAAGTCTCAATCATCCGAAGAGACACTATTTAGTACGTGCCGTAGGCATCTGGGACAGTGTCGAAGCGGATATCCATAAAGTGAGAGATATGGATTACTATCTTGTATGCAGCGACGGGCTTCACGGCTATGTCTCCGCCGAAGAGATCACATCGATCGTTTTTACGGAGGGAGCTACTGTGGAGAAGAAAGCGAAGATGCTGCTGGAGAAAGCTCTGCTGAACGGGGGATACGACAACATCACCCTGGTATTGCTGGAGGTGTGATATGTCGGAGTTTATTGCCGGAAGATACCAGATCACCAAGCTGATCGGAAAGGGCGGAATGGCTGATGTCTATCTCGCTCTGGATACCATACTGAACCGCGAGGTCGCCGTGAAGGTCCTGAAGAGCGACATGGCTTCCGATCCGGTCGCTTTAGAACGCTTCCGCAGAGAAGCGAATGCGACGACTTATCTTTCTCATCCGAACATCGTCGAAGTATACGATGTCGGAGATGACGGAGATAAGCACTTCATCGTTATGGAGTATGTGAACGGCTATACTCTGAAACAGCTCATCAAGAAGCGCGGTGCTATTCCGTATAAAGAGTCCGTATGGCTGATCAAGCAGCTGTCTCTGGCTCTGATGGAAGCACACCGTCACAATATCATCCACAGAGATGTCAAATCGCAGAATGTTCTGATCAAGCATGACGGAACGATCAAAGTAGCGGACTTCGGTATCGCTCTGGCAAAAGGGGAAGTCGAGATCACTTCCAAGGATTCCGTTCTGGGTTCGGTCCATTATCTGGCACCGGAGCTGACGAAGGGCGAACATGCGACGATGCAGTCGGATATCTATTCCCTGGGTATCGTCTTCTTTGAGATGCTGACAGGGGAAGTGCCGTTTACGGGAGAGAATGCGATCAATGTCGCTCTGAAACACCTGAAGGAAGAGATCCCTTCCGTGCGTTCCTATGATCCGGGCATTCCTCAGTCTGTTGAAAACATCATCATCAAGGCGACGGCGAAGTCTCCGCAGAACCGTTATGCCAATATCGCTCTTATGATCAAAGATCTCAATGAATGCCTCAAAGAGGAACATCTCAATGATCCGAAAGTAGAGCTGGATAAAGAACTGGAGGCCAAGACGATGTCCGGTTTCCATATCGATGAGACCGTAAAGAAAGATATCAAGAAGAAGGAAGACGAGAAGATCGAGCGAAACTTTTCCGCCTTATTCATCGTCAGTATCTCGATCATCGCCGTTCTGATGCTGGCAGCAGTGCTCTATCTTGGCGGTGTCATCGGCCGTCCGTCCACCAAAACGACCGTTCCGGATCTCAGTGATCTTACGATCGTGGAAGCGAGCGACCTGCTGGAAAAGTACAGTCTCGGTATCGATTATTCTTCGATCGAGAGGATCATGACCGACGACATCGAAGCGGGTATCGTCATCTCCTCGACTCCGGCTTTTGAAAGTGAGATCGAGAAGGGGGAAAAGATCAAGATCGTCGTATCCGACGGGATCTATTCGATCATGGAAGACTTCAGCGGTCAGAATATCGAAGAAGTACGCCAGAAACTGGCCAATACGAACCTCTACGTGCAGGCCAGAGGCGTCGAAAGCAGCGAAGAAGCCGGTACGATCGTCTCTCAGGAAGGTCTTAAGCCGGGCGATAAATACAACCCGAATATATCCAACACCATCGTCCTGTATTATTCCGAATATCTGACGACTATCATTCCGCACGGCACTGTAGGCTCACCGGTAGAAGATGTCATCTCTTCCCTCAATTCCAACGGTTT
>JAZPYW010000116.1:0-3833 GCA_045544415.1 Erysipelotrichaceae bacterium | reverse complement strand
GGATCCTGGAAGATCATCTGCATGTCTTTCCGGTACTTCATCAGTTCTTTGGCGCTCATTTTGGAGATATCAGCACCGTTGAAGATGATCTCTCCGTCCGTGACATCGTAGAGTCTCATGATCGTACGTCCCAGCGTCGTCTTTCCGCAGCCCGATTCTCCGACGAGTCCCAGAGTCTCCCCTTCATAGATATCCAGCGTGACATCATCGACTGCCTTGAGGACAGCAGCCGCATTCCCGAAGAGTTTATTTCCTTTCTTGATCGCAAAGTGCTTCTTCAGGTGTTTCACTTCAACGATCTTCTTCTTTTCACTCATGAGCTTCTCCTTTCGGGAAATCCGGATGGTAGCGGAAGCAGCGTACGAACTGACCGTCTTTTACTTCAAAGAACGGAGACTTGAATTCCCGGCAGCATTCCATACCGTAATCGCAGCGTTCAAAGAACGGACAGCCCTTCATCTCCAGAAGAAGATCCGGTGTCGATCCCGGAATGGCCTGCAGTTCATCTTCCTTCATATCGAGTTTCGGAAGAGCCTTCAGCAGTCCCCAGGTATACGGATGTTTCGGATCGTAGTAGAGATCTTCTGCTTTGGCGGATTCTACGACTTCTCCGGCATACATGACATTGACTTTATCGGCGATCGAGGCGACGACACCCAGGTCGTGGGTGATCAGAATGATGGCCGTATTGAATTCTTTCTGCAGGCCCTTCATCAGATCGATGATCTGTGCCTGTATCGTGACATCCAGCGCGGTCGTCGGTTCATCGGCGATCAGCAGTTTCGGATCGCACAGAAGCGACATCGCGATCATGACTCTCTGGCGCATACCGCCGGAAAGTTCATGAGGATACTGTTTGAGTCTCTCTTCCGGATTGGATAAGCCTACCTTCTCCAGCATCTCCAGACAGCGTGCCCTGCGGTCTGCCGCAGACATATCTTTATTGTGGAGCTTGAGGACTTCCTCCATCTGCGAACCGATCGTAAAGACCGGATTGAGACAGGTCATCGGGTCCTGGAAGATCATCGAGATCTCCTTTCCCCGCAGTTTCTTGAGTTCTTTTTCCGGCATCTTGACGATATCTCTTCCTTCAAAGAGGATCTCACCGGATTTGATTTTTCCTCCTTTAGCGACCAGCTGCATGATCGACATGGAGGTAACAGATTTTCCGGAACCGGATTCTCCGACGATCGCCAGGACTTCTCCTTCATCCAGAGTGAAGGAGACATCATTGACGGCCTTTACTTCACCGAACTTGGTGTAGAAGGAGGTACACAGATTCTTTACTTCTAACAGTCTTCCCATGTTTCCTCCTTTAACCCTGTTTCGGATCCAGAGCGTCTCTCATCGCATCGCCCAGGAAGTTGAAGGCCAGGATCGTGACGCTGATGAAGAGAGCCGGGAACAGTAAGAGGTACGGATAGGAACGAAGCGAAGAGAGCGCCTCGTTGGCCAGACCGCCCCAGCTCGGTAACGGTGCCGTGATGCCCAGACCCAGGAACTGCAGCGATGCTTCCAGGAAGATCGCCGAAGGGATGGACAGGGTCATCGAGACGATGATCGGACCGAAGGAATTCGGGATCAGGTGCTTCGTGATGATATGCCAGTTCGAGACATTGCAGACACGGGCTGCCAGTACGAATTCCCGTTCTTTCAAAGAGAGTACTTCGCCTCGGACGAGCCGCGCCATACCCTGCCAGCCGGTGATGCCGATGACGATGAAGACGTTGGTCAGCGAGTTGCCCAGTACGACCATCAGCAGGATGATATACAGCATCGAAGGAATGGAGGAGATGATGTCGACGATACGCATCATGACATTATCGACGGCACCTCCTACGAATCCGGATATGGCTCCATAGACGACGCCGATCCCCAAAGAGATCAATGAGGCCACAAAACCGCAGGCCAGGGAGATACGGGCTCCATAAGCCAGACGTACCATCATGTCTCTGCCCAGACCGTCCGTTCCCATCCAGTGGACGGAATCCGGTGCCTGGAAGCCGTTGGAGAGGTCCTGCGTGTAGTAATCAAAAGGAATGAGATGCGGACCGAATATCGCAAACAGGATCATGAAGACGATGATCACAAAGCCGACGATACCCAGTTTATTTCTAGAGAAACGGTAGAAGGCATCCTTCAGGAAGGTAGAAGAAGGACGCATGATCTTTTCGGCATTCTTCTCACTTTTGTCGACGATCTTGAAGGAGAGATTCTGTTCCGACATATCAGTTTCCCTCCTTTCCGAGCTTGATGCGCGGATCGATGATCGCATAGACGATATCGACGATGAGGATGGAACCGATCAGCAGGATCGAATAGAAGATCGTCAGTCCCATGATCATCGGATAATCACGGTTGAAGATGGAGGTCGTGAACTGTCCGCCCAGACCCGGGATCGTAAAGATCTTTTCGACGACGAGAGAACCGGTGATGATGCCTGCGAACATCGGACCTAAGATCGTAATGATCGGCAGTACCGCATTCTTCAGTGCGTGTTTATAGACAATTAAGAAGTTGGAAGCACCCTTGGCCTTGGCTGTACGGATATAATCGCTGTTGAGTACTTCCAGCATCGAAGACTTCATCATCTTGGTGATATACGACAACGGATAGGCTGCCAGAGCCAGTACCGGCATGACCATCTGTTTCGGTGTTCCCCACAACGCTACCGGCAATAGTCTCAGCTTATAGCCCAATATATACATGAGTCCCGAGGCGATGACGAAGTTCGGCAGAGAGACCAGTATGGTCGTCAGTACCTTGATGATGTTGTCCTGCCAGCCGTTCTGTTTCAGGGCACTGATGATGCCGGCCGGTATACCCAGCAGGATGGCCACCACCATCGCCAATACCCCCAGGGTCAGCGAGATCGGGAAACAGCGGTTGATATAGTCGTTGACGGTCTCGTTCTGATAGTAGTAGGACGGACCGAAATCGAATTTGAAGACACCGATCATATAGTCCAGATACTGTTTCCAGACCGGCGCATCCAGGTTGTATTTCTTGTTTAAGTTGGCAATGATGACGTCATTCAGAGGTTTCTCCTTATCGAACGGACCTCCCGGTATTGCCCGGGAAAGCCAGAAGGTGATCGTCGCAATGACGAAGATCACCAGGAGACTGATCAGTACTCTTTTCAGTATGTATTTCCACATATTGCCTCCTATCTCTTGCCGGCCATGACCGCTTCGATATCTTCGATCTCCTTCGGAATGCTGCCGGAGAAGACATCGCATCCGTTCTCCGTAACTAACAGGGTATCTTCGATACGGATCCCGAATCCCTCATCATCGAAGTAGAGACCCGGTTCCAGAGTGAACATCATATCTTTCTTTAATACCATACGGTCGGTATCTCCGACATCGTGGGTATCGAGACCGATGAAGTGTCCGGATCCGTGGAAGTAATACTTGTCGATATCTTCGAGCTTATCGATCTTTCCGATATCCAGCAGCGCTTCCGCCATGACCTGTTTCGATCTCTTCTGCAGGTCATTCTTGAATTCTCCCGGACGGGAATAGTCTTCCGCGGCTTTAAGTCCCTTCAGTACGACTTCATAGAGCTGCGCCTGCCGGTTCGTGAACTTTCCGTTTACCGGATAGGTCCTCGATACATCGGCACAGTAGTAGTTCCAGCGTGCCCCCAGATCGAAGAGGATCATATCTCCGTCTTTGGTCTGACAGTTGTTGTCCATATAATGCATGTGGTTGGCATTCTGTCCGGCTGCGGCGATGGTCCAGAAGGCCGGTGTCTTGACACCATTCGATTTCAGTACGAAGTCATAGTAGGTTTCGTTCTCGTATTCATACATGCCCGGTTTCATATTGTGC
>JAZPYW010000115.1:0-5753 GCA_045544415.1 Erysipelotrichaceae bacterium | reverse complement strand
CAACCGTCTCCTCTTTGAGATGACCTCCAAGTACGGTACGCCTTACTTCTCCAACTACGTCAACAGCGATATGGAACCGTCCGATGTCCGTTCGATGTGCTGCCGTCTGAGACTCGACCTCAGAGAGCTCAGAAAGAAATCCGGAGGCTACTTCGGTTCCGGTGAATCGACAGGTTCTGTCGGTGTCGTCACGATCAATATGCCGAGACTTGCCTACCTCTCCAAGAACGAGGAAGACTTCTACAAGCGTCTCACGCATATCATGGATCTCTCGGCCCGCAGTTTGAAGGTCAAGAGAGATGTCATCACGAAGCTCCTCGACCAGGGTCTGTATCCGTATACGAAGAGATACCTCGGCACCTTCAACAACCACTTCTCCACGATCGGTCTGCTCGGCATGAACGAAGCAGGTCTCAATGCGAAGTGGATCGGCAAGGATATGACGCATGAAGAGACTCAGGAATTCACAAAGAACGTCCTGAACTTCATGAGAAACAAGCTCTCCGACTATCAGGAACTCTATGGAGACTTATACAACCTCGAAGCTACTCCGGCAGAAAGTACAGCTTACCGTCTGGCCAAGATCGATAAGGAGAAATATCCGGATATCATCACTGCCAACATGGATGGTACTCCGTACTACACGAACTCCTCTCATCTGCCGGTCGGATTCACAGATGATATCTTCGCCGCTCTGGATATCCAGGATGAACTGCAGACGCTCTACACTTCCGGAACTGTCTTCCATGCCTTCTTAGGCGAAAGGCTCCCGGACTGGAAAGCAGCAGCCAGCCTCGTCCGCAAGATCGCCGAGAACTACAAACTGCCGTACTACACGATGTCTCCGACTTATTCGGTATGTGCCGAACACGGATACATCACCGGTGAAGTCTCCGTATGTCCGATCTGCGGCAAGCCGACGGAAGTATACAGCCGTATCACCGGCTACTACCGTCCGGTACAGAACTGGAACAAGGGCAAGGCTCAGGAATTCTTAGACCGCAAGACGTATGCGATCTCCGGACTCGGCAAGAACATCACCGGCAAGGTGAAGGACTTCAAGATCGTTGAACCGGATACAGCAGATACAGCTGTCAAGGTAGAGACTCCGGTCCAGAACGATGTCCACGTTCCGGTACAGGAAGGACGTCCGACACTCTATGTCAAGGATCACTGCCCGAAATGCAAGGGTGCAGAACAGCGCTTCAAGATCGGCAAGATCGAATATGATACGGTCAACTGCAGTGAACATATGGACATTGCCAGAGAGTTAGGCATCACTCAGACGCCGACCATCATCGATCCGGACGGTACCCGCTACGAAGGAGATACTGCCGCCATCGACTGGATGAAAGCTCACAACCACTAAACGATCATTCAGGCAGTCTGCAAAACAGGCTGCCTGCTATTTTAAGGAGCAATTATGTACGATATCATTATCATCGGCGGAGGACCTGCAGGTCTTACTGCTGCCGTATATGGAAGAAGAAACGGAAAGAGCGTGCTGATCATGGAGAAATCTGTCTTCGGAGGGCAGATCGTCAATTCCCCGAAAGTGGAGAATATCCCGGGATTCGAATCGATCAGCGGCGATGAATTTGCGGACAGATATCTCGATCAGGCGATGGGACAGGGTGCGGAAGTGGCCCTGGAAGAAGCGGTATCGGTAGAGAAGAGAGAGGATCTCTTCTATGTGACGGGGATCGAAGGGAACGTCTATGAAGGAAGGACTCTGATCGATGCCTGCGGATGCCGGCACCGTCTGCTGGGTCTCGAAGGAGAAGAAGACCTCGTAGGACACGGGATCAGTTTCTGTGCGACCTGCGACGGAGACTTCTACCGGGATCAGAGAGTCGTCGTGATCGGCGGAGGAAATTCCGCCTTCGTAGAAGCGAATCTGCTGGCCTCTCTCGTCTCGAAACTCGTCATCCTTCAGGATCTGCCGTATTTCACTGCAGAAGAGAAGTCTCAGGAAGCGCTATTTGCGCATGACAACGTCGAGACGCACACGGGGACGAAGATCCTGGCATATGAGAAAAAAGATGGAAAACTCTGCGGCGTACGCTATCTCGAGAACGGCGAAGAGAAAGTCGCAGAATGCGAAGGAGTGTTCCTGGCAGTAGGTCTCATTCCGGATAATCGTCTGTTTGCGGAATACGCGGATCTGGACGGATACGGATATGTCGATGCCAAGGAAGACTGCAGCACGAAGACAGCGGGATTGTTCGTGGCAGGGGACTGCCGTAAGAAAGGACTGCGTCAGGTAGCTACCGCCTGCAGCGACGGAGCAGTAGCGGCGATCGCGGCATGCCGTTATCTCGGCTGATCGGAAAACAGAATAAAAACACAGAAAGAGCGGAAAGCCGCTCTTTTTTGTACCGGAGGGAAAAGTCACCAGGAGCGGGGAAGTGCTATAATTCCTGTTAGAGGTATTACTATGAAAACTTATCTGGATCTCTTTTTCTCCTGGTTCAAGATGGGTCTCTTCACTTTCGGAGGCGGTTATGCGATGCTGCCGATGATACAGAAAGAAGTGATCGAGAAACATCACTGGGCTACGGAAGAAGAAGTGATGGACTATTATGCGATCGGCCAGTGCACCCCGGGCATCATCGCCGTCAATACAGCGACCTTTGTCGGAAAGAAGATCAAAGGCGTTCCGGGAGCGATCGCTGCTACATTGGGGATACTGACTCCGTCTTTGATCATCATTACGGTCATTGCCGGTTTCCTGACGAATTTTCAGGATATCCCGGTCGTTCAGCACGCCCTGGGAGGCATACGGATCTCGGTATGTGTCCTGATGTGCGTATCTATCGCCAAGATGTTCAAAAAGAATGTATTGAACAGGATCTGCCTGCTGATCTTTGCGGCAGCTTTCCTGCTTGCCTATTTCACGGATGTATCTACGATCCTGCTGGTCGTTGCGGCAGCTGTGTGCGGTATCCTCCTGTACGACGTCGACCGTACAGACCGGAAGAAGGAGGGCGAGTAAGATGAACGTATTGTTTCAGCTGGCATGGGAATTCTTCAAGACCGGACTCTTTGCGGTAGGCGGAGGACTGGCGACGGTACCGTTCCTGAGCGAGATGGCTTCAAAGTACGGCTGGTTCACCCAGGAGACGCTCTCGACGATGATCGCCGTATCGGAAAGCACTCCTGGACCGATGGGCGTCAATATGGCCACCTTTGTCGGCTATACGGTCGCAGGGATCCCCGGTGCTCTCATCGCGACATTGTCGCTGGCCTGTCCGAGCGTCATCGTCATCTGCATCGTGGCCAGAATGCTGGAGACATTCAAGAACTCTCTGCTGGTGCAGAAGGTCTTCTACGGTATCCGTCCGGCCGTCGTCGGACTGATCCTGTCTGCCTGTCTGCCGCTGTATCTGGCATCTCTGCTGGATATCCCGTTATTTCAGCAGAGCGGAAACTTCCTCGATCTGTTTCCGCTGATCCACATCGTACTGTTTGCGGGCATATTTGCCGTATATAAAAAATTCAAGCTCCATCCGATCCTCGTCATCGTCATCGGCGGAGTCATCGGCGTACTGCTGAATCTGTAATGAATCATGTGAAATCGTGGGATTGAGACCTTTCTTCTTCCGAATCGATTATAATGTGTTTATGGAAAAGAATACGAAGAACAGAAAGATCTCCATGTTCACGATTTTTCTTCTGGTCCTGCTGCTATGTGTGACGGGATGCACTCCGAAGAAAGATACGCTGCCGCTTCCGGAAACAGAGAGCGGTCTGCGCGGTGAACTGGGCATCGATAAGAATATCAACGAAAAAACGATCGATCAGTATCTCGGCAGAGAAGATGCCGTATACCGGGATATGAGGATGCTGAAGGATGAAGCGGATTATGAAGCGATCGGCGGAGATTCCTACCTCTCGGGATACATCGACGGATTTGAAGTCGTACCGTATCCGTATCTCGTCAATGTGACGGGACTGCCGGAAGCAGTAGGGAATACCTATTCCGGAAAAACGCTGTTCTACGAGGACGAAAACGGTGTCTATTCGCCGAATTATGAAGAATCTCTCGAGATCCTCGAACATTTCTTCCCGAAAGATAAGATCATCTTCCTGATGTGCGGCGGCGGAGGCTATGCCGGCATGATGAAGAAGATGCTGGTGAGTCTTGGCTGGGATGAGACGAAGATCTACAATACCGGAGGATACTGGTATTACGAAGGAGAACATAAGGTAGAAGTAAAGAGAGAAGAGAACGGACAGACCTTCTATGATTTCTATAAAGTCCCTTATCATGAGATCGACTTCGACAGTCTCCATCCGCTCCATGAAGAAGAAGCACCGAAAGAAGATGAGAAAAAAGAAGAGCGGGCAGAGTCTCTCACGATACCGCGTATCGAGAATACGGATGGTCTCGATGAGATGATCTATTCCGGCAATGAGTTCCTTCTCTATGTCTATCTTCCGGGCTGTACGGGCTGTGCTGCCTTTACGCCGATCCTCGAGGAGTTTGCCTCCTACCGGGATATGGATGTCTATGAGATGTCCTTTATCGACATCAAGGATACGGAACATACGCTCGCTAAGATCGTCGATTATACGCCTTCTGTCTTCCTGTATCGGGACAAGGGGATCGTTGCCTATCTCGATCCGTCCCGCGATGAAGATGCGGTCTATTATAAGAGTCTCGAATCCTTCACGACCTGGCTGCACCGCTATGCCGATGTAGAAGTGCGTAAAGGAAATGCCCGGAACGATTCCGGGGACTGCGGGGATGCATGCAGGATCGGTGAATGAAAAAAGGATCTGTAGAGATCCTTTTTCTATGTTATTGGATCAGAAGAGCTTCCAGTCTCTTCTTGTATAATTCATTGTCTACTTCGTAGATGACGGTGCAGTTCGGTTTGGTCTTGCCGTAATAGCCGTTCTCGAAGCCCGGACCCATGCCTGCCAGCATCCTTCCGTCATAGAAGATGACCTGACCGTAGGTCTCGTTGTGTTCGGTACATACGTGGGATACACACGGGGATGCCTTTTTGATGACATCTTCCCACAGCATCGGAGAAAGAGATACGGCATCCGGAAGATCGATCCTTCTCTCGCCGCCAATCGCTTCACAGAAACGGGCCAGTGCTTCATTGCAGCGGACCGCATAGACAGCTGCTTCTTCACCGGAGGCCATCAGTCTTTCGGTATCTTCATCGAACCAGGCTGCTTCACTCGTACAGAGGTCGTATCCTCCGACGTATACATGGACACCGAAGTCCATCATGACTTTGTAAGCTTCCGGATCGGCATAGACATTGAATTCCGAGACCGGGGTCGTGTTCCCTCTGCCGAATCCCGTCGTTCCCATCGTCCAGATGCATTTGAGGTGCTTCATCGTCTCCGGATCCTTCAGCATGGCCAGAGCCAGATTCAGACTGATCAGTTTCTTCCATTGGTTCATGATTGCACCTCCAAAGAGTTGATCGCATTGTCAAGCAAGGCCCACCCGGCCCAGAACAGGGCAGCGGCGTGGCACATGCTGAAACTGAAAAATGCTTGTATCGCGTAACAGAGCAGGCCCAGGCCCAACGCCGCAGCCGGCGGTGAGGCGGCGCTTTTCCGGATCCAGCCCACTGCCGTCCAAAGCAGTGCCGCCAGATAAACGGCCAGCGCGGGTGCGCCCTGATGAAACAGAATATTGAGATAATCGTTATGCGCGGTGTCAACAACCAAGGGGATGGCCTCGGTACTGCCCCAGGGTGTCCAGGTGTAACCGGTAATGCCGGCAG
>JAZPYW010000114.1:0-12707 GCA_045544415.1 Erysipelotrichaceae bacterium | reverse complement strand
CTGGAACTCGGCATGAACATCCTCTCCGCGGAATACACCTTAGACCGCTCCAAGATCACCTTTATCTATCTCGCGGATGAAAGAGTCGACTTCCGGGAACTCCTGAAGGTCCTGGCTTCGATCTTCCACTGCCGTATCGATCTGAGACAGGTAGGTACGAGAGATAAGGCCAAGATGGTCTCGGGAATCGGCGTCTGCGGCAGAGAACTCTGCTGTGCCAAGTTCATCGGAGAATTCGACAGGATCTCCATCAATATGGCCAAGAATCAGCTTTTAGCTTTGAATACTCAGAAACTGTCCGGACAGTGCGGCAACCTGATGTGCTGTCTGCGCTTTGAAGATGATGCCTATAAGGCCATGAGAAAAGATCTGCCGAAGATGAACAGCTTCGTCGAATATGAAGGTGTACGTTACCGCATCACGAGTATGAACGTGATCAACCGTACCTGCAAGCTGGAGAATCCGGACAATGCGATCTTCATCTCGATGGAAGACCTCGTTTCTAAAGGAAAGTATCAGAAAGATGTCAAACGCCAGCAGGCTGCACAGCCTAAGGAGAAGGCAGTAAGTGAATAAAGGGGAACTCTATCTGGTGGTCACACCGATCGGAAACCTCTCGGAAATATCCAAACGCAGTTTGGATATTTTAAACGAGGCCGATGTGATCGCCTGCGAAGATACCCGCAACACCAGAAAACTCCTCACTCATTACGATATCCATACGAGACTGATCACCTACCATAACTTCAACGAGGAAGAATCGGCCAAGGGGATCATCGAATTATTGAAAGAAGGACAGAAACTGGCTCTGGTATCGGATGCCGGATATCCGCTGATCTCCGATCCGGGCTATGTCCTCGTACAGAGGTGTATTGAAGAAGAGATCCCGGTCCACGTAGCCGGAGGCAACAATGCCGCACTCAGCGGATTGCTGGGTTCAGGTCTCGATACGAACCACTATCTTTTCTACGGCTTCCTCTCCGCCAAGTCTTCTTCCGCAAAGAAGGAACTGGAAACATTAAAGGACTTCCCGTATACGGTCATCTTCTATGAAGCACCGCACCGTATCCTGAAGACTCTGAAACTGATGAAGGAAGTATTGGGAGACCGCCATGCCTGCATCTCCCGCGAACTCTCCAAGATCCATGAAGAATACGTCCGGGGAAGCTTCTCCGAACTGCTGGAAAGAGAAGAATACCGGGGAGAGATCGTTCTCTGCGTCGAAGGAAAAACGAAGGAATATGAAGAAGAAGTATCTGAAGAAGAACTTCTGAAGGAAATAAAGAGACTGGTCGAGGAAGGTTACCGTGTCAAGGATGCCTGTGAAGAGGCGGCTAAGAAGGGGCCTTACTCCAAGAACCAGCTGTATACCCTCTATCGAAAGAACGGGAACGCATGAAGATCCGGGTCCTCGTAGAAAATAACACGCTCATCGACCGCTACTATCTGGGAGAACCGGCTCTTTCGCTGTATATCGAAGAAGGGGATCGGAAGATCCTGTTCGACACCGGCTATTCCGATGTCTTTCTACGCAATGCGGAGAAGATGGGCATCGATCTGAAAGAAGTCACAGACGTCGTGCTCTCGCACGGACACAACGATCATACCGGCGGTCTGTCCTATCTGAAAGACATCGTATCTCATGCCCGTCTCATTGCCCATCCGGCCTGTTTCGAAGAAAAGGAAGACCAGGGACTTTCCGTCGGATCACCGGTATCTCTTGAAGAAGTCCGGAAACTGTTTGAGGAAGTCATTCTCACAGATCGTCCGTACAAGATCACTTCATCACTGAGCTTTCTGGGCGAGATCCCCCGTCATCATTCTTTTGAAGGGAAGGCAGTCGGAAGCCATAGAGTAAACGGAAAATGGTGTCCGGATCCCTGTCTCGATGATTCAGCTCTCGTCTATGAGACGGAAGAGGGGATCTTCGTGATCAGCGGCTGTGCACACTCCGGCATCGCCAATATCCTGGACTATGCGAAGGAATTGACGCATAAGAAGATCTCGGGAGTATTGGGAGGTTTTCATCTGATGAAGGCCGATGAGGATGCGGTCAAGACGATCGGATATCTGAAGAAGGAAGATATCGAAAGACTGTATCCGTGTCACTGTGTCAGCTTTGCGTGCCGTTATCTGATGGTCAAAGAAAAACTCCCTGTCGAAGACGTGGGAGTCGGTTCATATATCGAGGTCTAGGGCCTCTTTTTTATTGGAATCTTCTGCGCAGGATCTCTTCTACATCCTGTACGGTCATATGTCCGCGGGTGTTTTTGACGCTTCCGTTATCTTCCCAGCGCGGCAGGATCTTCTGCAGGGTCTCATCATTCAAGGAGATATCGTATTTCGGAAGAAGCTTTTCACAGATGTCTTTATAATCCTCCTCTTTGGAGAAGGTCAGAGAATAGAACTCTTCCGTATAGGCCGGGTCGTTCTTTTTCTCGTATTCCAGAAGATCTTCCATGAAGA
Source organism: Erysipelotrichaceae bacterium (assembly GCA_045544415.1). Classification (GTDB taxonomy): domain Bacteria; phylum Bacillota_I; class Bacilli_A; order Erysipelotrichales; family Erysipelotrichaceae; genus Colivicinus. The sequence goes on along the minus strand of JAZPYW010000114.1, from coordinate 10,241 downwards.
GAGCACAGGCGAAGCCGTGCGGGATGTGATAGGTCTCGGTGAAATAATAGCCGACATTGTGCGGGAATACCGTACCGGTCGAAGCGATCGCATAGCCGCCAAGAAGCGATGCTTCATAGACGACGGTCCTGTCTTCCTCGCTTAGGGAGACACCTTCCGCCATCTTCTTCAGTTTTGGAAGCAGGATCCGTATCCCTTCCAGGGAACAGGATCTGGAGAAGACGTCAGCCTTGTTGGAGAAATAGCTTTCCAATAGATGCGCTAAGGCATCGATCGCGGTAGAGCGTGCGGTATGAGAAGACATAGATGCGGTATAGCTTGGATCGCCGAAGGAGAGATCGGCGTAGAAGAGGTCGTCGTGTATCGATTTCTTCCGGCCGTTCTTATCGGTGAGTACGGAGACCTTCGTCACCTCAGAACCGGTACCGGCTGTCGTACCGATGAGTATGAGCGGCAGACGTTCTTTCTTCCAGTCCTTGGCATAGAGCTTCTCTTCATCGAGAGACGGGTCCTTTGCGAAAAGGGCGATGACCTTGGCCGCATCCATGACGGATCCGCCGCCGATCCCGATGATCACATCTGCCTGGAAATCATATGCCTTTCTTCCGGCTTCGATACAGGAAGAGACCGTCGGATTTTCTTTTATCTCATCATAGATATCATAGGAAACAGTGTTCTTTTCGAAGATCTCCAGGAGGTCATCAAGGGCTCCGGAACCTTTGGCACCATGTTTTCCGGTTATGAGAAAAGCTCTCTTGCCGAAAGACAGCAGTTCTTCCGGATGAGCTTTCAGAACACCTTTTCCGGTGTACAGTTTTACGGGAATATAGACATTCATAGATCGTTCCTCACACGTTTCATTCTAACACGAAAAGAAGACCTCACAGGATCTTCAGGAGTTCTTCCAGGTCCGTGATCTTCCGGATCATCGGAACGGATATCTTATGATGGCGGTCGCCGAACGGCCACATCCATACCGCTTTCATACCGGCATTCAGAGCACCGAAGATATCGTATTCAAAGACATCTCCGATATAGACGCACTCTTCATTCTTCACTCCGAGCTTCTTCGCCATATGGTCGAAGATCTCCCGGCCAGGTTTGCGTACCCCGATCTCTCCGGAGACGACATAGGCATCCAGAAGAGAGATGAGTCCGGAATTCTCCAATTTCTTCCGCTGTCCTTCTGCGACACCGTTCGTGATGACGGCGATCTTGTAGTCTTTCTTCAGCCTCTCCAGCATCTCCGGCACTCCGTCATAGAGTACCGCATAGCGGCAGAGGTTCTTTTCCCAGTAGGCGTTGAGATCCTCATGAAGGCAGACACCGAAGAGCTTTTCGATGCGGTCCCGCACGTAGTTCTTATTGCAGTCGCCATACTGGTCATGGGTCATGCAGGCCTGCAGGATGGCCTCCTTCTCCAGGTCTGTCTTATCGGGACAGGCCCTTTCTACGATCTCGGTATACATGTCGTAGGCGTATTTTTCCCTGTCTCCCAGGGTATTGTCAAAATCGAAGATGACTGCTTTGATCATGATTCTCCTCCCGGCCACATCATCGTGAGTTCACCGTCCCCATTATAATAGCTGTCGAGGAGTATCGCATAGTCAAATCCTTCTTTCATCGCTTCTTCTTTCGTCACGGCGAAGGCTTCAAGACCGTCGTCGTAATAGGAATGGGCGATGTAGTAATGGTCCTCATCGATGCCGATCAGGATGGCGATATGTCCCTGCATGCCGAAGAGGTCTCCCGGCTTCAGAATACTGTCCTTGAGTTCTTCCAGAGGTACGAGTTTACCGATGTCGGTGAAGTCCGCTTCTTCCGTAGTTCCGGCGCCGATATCGCCGATGTCGTAGCCGCCGTTGAGGAAGGCCCAGGAGAGGAAACCGCTGCAGTCGAAGGAATTATTGAGCTGCTTGCGGGCATCGTAGGAATAGAGAGGACAACCCCAGACCTCTTTTCCCGATACCGTCGTTTCGATCTTATCGAAGCGGGATTCGTGGAGGTAGAGACCTTCGTGGTAGTATCTTCCTTCGCCGTCTGCTTCCGAGATCCTGCCGGAATCGATGCGTCCGTTCTCATAGAAATAGTTCATATGATACGGGAAGCGCAGCGTCAGGAAACGGGCCGCTTCTACGACTCCGGCTCTGGTATGGTATCCGGCGTTCTCGATATACTTCTTCAGCAGTTCATCGAGAGCGTCATTCTCTTCTTCGCTGTATCGTCCGCAGGGCAGCGCTTCCCTGTCTGTTCCGATCGTCGGAGCGATGATCAGGTCGCTGACTTCTACGGTATAGCGGATATAGTTCTCATCGTCATAGAGAACGGTCGTGCCGTTCTTCTTCCCGGTCACTTTCCCGTCTTCAGAAGAAAGGATGCTCGGATCTTCGATATGGAAATGGGAAAGATCCCGGCTCTCTCCTTTGGCCAGCAGGATCTCTCCGCCGTCGCTGTATCTCTGTGCCGGGACTTCTATCGTCTCTTCTGCCGGTGTCTCTTCTTCCTTCTCGGGAATGCGTTCTCCGAGAAACAGGAATCCCAGTGCAGCCAGAAGGGTAATGACTATAATCAAAAGTTGTTTCATAGCATCTATTATACAGAATGCGTCCGAAAAAAGGGACAAAGGAGTTTTGAAGCTCTAGTATAATAAAATCAGAACATGGAAAAAACGTATATCGCGATCGACCTGAAATCTTTTTATGCCTCGGTAGAGTGCGTAGAACTGGGACTCGATCCTCTCAATACGAATCTGGTCGTAGCGGATGAATCCCGTACGGAAAAGACCATCTGTCTGGCTGTTTCTCCTTCTTTAAAAGCCTATGGAGTCGGAGGAAGAGCGAGACTTTTTGAAGTGATACAGCGGGTCAAAGAGGTCAATGAAGAACGGCTCAGAGCCATTCCTTCCCATCAGTTCTCGGGCTCTTCCTGGAAGGGGGATGAACTCCAAAAAGACAAGACCCTGAAGGTAGACTACCTCGTGGCGGAGCCGCGTATGGCCTTCTATATCGACTACAGTACGAGGATCTACGAGACTTATCTGAAATACATCGCTCCGGAAGATATCCATGTCTATTCGATCGATGAGGTCTTCATCGATGCGACTTCCTATCTCAAGACCTACCGCATGAGCGCCCACGATCTGGCATTGAAACTGATGCGTGAAGTGCTGTATAAGACCGGAGTCACGGCGACGGCAGGCATCGGTCCGAATCTCTTTCTCTGCAAGGTAGCGATGGATATCGTCGCCAAACACAAGGAAGCGGATAAGGACGGAGTACGTATCGCCGAACTGGATGAGATGTCCTACCGGAAACTCTTATGGGACCACGAACCGCTGACCGACTTCTGGAGAGTCGGAAGAGGCTACATGGAACGCCTGGCGAAGTACGGTCTCCATACGATGGGAGATATCGCCCGTTTCTCCTTGAAACACGACGGGATCCTCTATGATGAGTTTGGCATCAACGCGGAACTGCTGATCGATCACGCCTGGGGATATGAGCCCTGTGAGATGAAAGACATCAAGGCTTATAAGCCTTCCCACAATTCTCTCTCCAACGGTCAGGTACTCCATGAACCGTACTCCTACGAGAAGGGGAAAGTCATCGTCAAGGAGATGGCCTATGCCTTATCTCTCGATCTGGTGGAAAAGGGACTGCAGACCGATCATGTGAGTCTGTATATCGGCTATGACAATTCAGCGGTGAAGGAAGGCTTCGAAGGTGTAGCGGTCAAGGATTTCTATGGACGCAAGACGCCGAAACCTGCCCACGGTTCAAGACAGCTGAGCCGTTTCACCTCTTCGAACCGTCTGATCGAAGAAGCACTGCTTTCGATCTATGAGACCAATGTCGATCCATCTTTACAGATCCGCAGAGTCAATATCTCGGCCGATCTCGTCATCCGCAAGGAAGATGCGAAGGAGATCACCGTCATGGAACAGGGAAGTCTCTTTGAAGATGCGGATCAGAAGATCGAAGAACGCAAAAAAGAAGATAAGAAGATCGCCCGGGAAGAGAAGGCCATGGAAGCTATTCTCGAACTGCGGAGACGTTTTGGAAAGAACTCCGTCGTCAAGGGCGTCAATATGGAAGAAGGTGCGACCGGCATGGAACGAAACCGGCAGATCGGAGGACACAAGGAATGAGCGGAAAATACGACGACATCATCGATCTGCCGCACTTTGTCTCGAAGAACCGGAAACATATGTCGAATCACGACCGCGCTGCCCAGTTTGCGCCGTTTGCGGCCTTGACCGGACATGCGGATGCGATCAAAGAAACGGCCCGTCTCACCGAAGAAGAGATACAGCTCTCGGATGAGGAACTGGCCGATCTCAACCGGAAGTTCCTGCTGATACAGAAACACATCGCCGAACACCCCCGCATCACGATCACGCACTTCCTCTACGATCCCTACAAGGAAGGGGGAAGGTACGAAGAGACGACGGTAGAAGCACGGCGTATCGATCTGAACTCCCGTATCCTGCAGACGACTGACCGGGAAAGATATGATCTCGATCTCATCATCGATGTACAGACAGATCTGAAAGAAGAAGAATAAAAGGCTGCAGAAGATCGTTGTTGGAAGAAGATGTCTGATCAATAGCTCTGCAGCCCTGAAGAGTGAAGGGACGAGGGACAGAAAGCACGCCTGAAATCTGTCCGGATGACTATGTAATGTAGAAGCAGCCTTTCCGCCATCCTGCTCATCCCGAGAGATCCTTCGATCTCTGTACCCTTATGATATTTCAGAAAGAAGAGAACTTATTCTCAAGTTTCTCTCAAAGTTTTCCGCTTTTCCACAAATATAAGGAATATCCTGTGCTACAATACTTCTAACCATGCAGAAGTTTGGACAGTTCACTCTGGACCGGGAAAAAGACATGATCGTCGCTCTCTACAGAGAGAAAGACCGGCTTTCCTATGTCCTGTCTACCCCGAACCACCATACCGGCAATCTCATAACGAATCTCGCAAAGCTCTGTGATCTGGAGCTTTCTTTTGACGAGAAGGGGTATAAGGTCATACGGGGTGAAGTTCCTTCTTATATCGATGCCTACAATCATCACATCTGGATCTTCCGTCTGGGCAATACGAAAGTCGCCAATATCTATGAAGACGGCAGCATCGAGATGAAAGCTTCGATCCCGTCCATATCCAAGACCCTGATGTCTCAGACCAAGGACTATCATCTGGATATCGCCAAGACCATCATCAAGACCTACATCCTCACCGACTGCAAGTTCCACAGCGATCTCCATACCCATATGAACGGTAATCTCACGCCGGATACCCTGATCGCCTTAGGCATCATGCATCAGATCCGCTATCCGCTCTATTATGTGAAGAAACTCGGACTCCGTCTGTCGAAGAGACAGGAAGAGAAGATGCTGAAGGAGCGGAAGAAGAATGAAGAGCGGTTTGAAAATGACGGTCTTTCCGGCAAGTACCATGAACGTCATATCGATGACAATACCTTCATCAATTTTGCCGACCTCATACTCAATAACTTAGCCGATCAGGAATACAATATCCCCCGCATCCGCGCTTCTTTGGCCATCCTCAAGGACGGTCAGGCCGTATTCACGAACCTGGAGAAAGTCTATCTCTACCGCTATGTCTTCACCAAGGGGATCCCGCACAAGCAGAAGGTATCTTTGCGAAACGGCAATAAGATACACGATAAGGAGATCCGCGAGACACTGGAGAAGATGAAGACGGATCACGAAGAAGAACGCTACAGAGACAATACGCTCTTTCAGGATAAGCTGCTCTGGATCGCCCGTACCTATGCCTCCCAGGGCATCGATTACGTCGAGATCTCCGATACGACCCTCGTCAAGAAAGAGGGGGCGGTAAAGATGCTGAAGGAAGCTCATGAAGTATTGCCGAAGGTCTATGAAGAGACCGGCGTACTGATCCGCTTCCTGGCTGCCTTCCGCCGTATCCCATTGACTTTAGTACGGGATGATGCGACTCCGGTCCATTATCTGAAGGAGAACCTCGAAGTCTTCCGTTCAGTCATACAGGACCCGTACGTCTCGGGAAGCGATATCGTCGGTGAAGAGATCAACGATATCCGCGAACTCTCTCCTTTACTGAAGGAACAGGTGAAGATCGCTGCCTCCTGGCCGGGATATGTCCTCAGAGTCCATGCGGGAGAAAACGATTCCCTGAGAGGAAATGTATACAACACCCTGCAGATCATCCGCTCCGCTTTGAAGCCGGGTCAGAAGATGCCGTTCGTGCGCATCGGACACGGCCTGTTTACCGAGAACCTCAGCTCTAAGAAGGGACGGGAACTGGTACGCACACTGAAAGAGAACCACGTCACACTGGAATTCCAGATCTCTTCCAACGTCCGCCTCAACAACCTTAATTCCCTCTCGGATCATCCGCTCAAGAACTACCTGCGCAAAGGGATACACTGCGTCCAGGGAACAGACGGTGCCGCTTTATACGGTACCTGTCCGATCGATGAACAGCTCTCTTTAGAGAAGCTTCTCGAACTGAAACACGAAGAACTGTTGAAGATGGCGAAGACCGAGAACACGATCGTCACCGGTTCGATCAGAGACTTCCACCGCAAGATGCGCTCTTTCCAGAGAAAACTCCATAAGAAGAGCTTTGAAGAGATCTTCCGGGATGAGATGAAGGAGATGGAACTGGAAGAAAGTCCGCTCTCCTACCTGAGTTCCTATTCGGTATTCAAAGAATCCCTGCAGGAACTGCCTTGGGATAAGATCCCGGTAGTCATCGCCGGAGGAAGTTTCAATACCGAGGGAAGAGATACCCGGATGAAGAAAGAAGGGAAGCAGATCCTTCATCAGCTGATGGATGAACTCTCTCCGGATGAAGTCTTCTTTGTGACGGGATATAAGATGAAAGCCTATGAGAAAGAGCTCTTCGAATACAATAAGAAGGGCTTTACGGTCTACCGGATGCTGCCGAAGGTCATCAGCGGTGAAGAGAAAGAAAGACTGCTGAAGCAGGAGGGACCGGTACGCATCTCTCCGGAGACCAGCGGTATGGGGATCTATAAGAGTTTCAACTATGAGATCTTCGAGAGACGGCCTTCGATCGTTCTCGTTTTCGACGGCAACTCCGCAGCGGCCAACCTGATACAGGAGGCCCGCAACGGCAAGCACCGTTCCAGGATCTATGTCTATGAGGGTTCTCCTCTGGAACAGAAGGCTCAGTCCTTACGGGGCTATGTATCGCTCTTCAGAGATGAAAAAATGCTGGAAGAGATAAAGATACAGATAGAAAGGATACGCAATGGAAAGATATGATGAAGTGATGGCCAAGGTCATCCGTTTCAATAAAGAAAGAGACTGGGATCAGTTCCATTCACCATCCAATCTGGCGAAGTCGGTCGCGATCGAGGCAGGTGAACTGCTGGAGTGCTTTCAGTGGGATGATGAGAATTTCGACAGACAGGCGGTCGCGGAAGAGATGGCCGATGTCTTTACCTATCTGCTGAATATGGCGGAACGTCTCGATATCGATCTTTTGGAAGAGACAGATAAGAAGATCGACAAGAATGCGCTCAAGTATCCGGTAGAGAAGGCCCGGGGAAAGAATACGAAATACGATAAGCTCTAAGGTCATGAAAAGATGACCTTTTTGTATCGTGATATACTAGTGAGGTATGGATAAAGTCCGCTGGAATATACAGGTGAGAGGGATCGTACAGGGCGTAGGTTTTCGTCCTTTTATTCACCGCATCATCACCGATCATGGCCTGAAAGGCTGGGTACGCAATTCTTCCAGCGGCGCCGAGATCGAGATCGAAGGTATGGAAGCAGAGGCAAAAGCCTTCCTGAGGGACCTGGAAGAAAAGAAACCGGCCCTCGTCCTCCTGGAAGATATCCGGGTGGAAAAGAAGGAAGAACTGAAGAACTATGCGGAATTCTCCATCATTTCTTCCGATCGGAAGAAGGAGCGGGATACGCTGATCTCTCCGGATGTCTGTACCTGTGAGGACTGTGTGAAGGAACTCTTCGATAAGAAGAATCGGAGATACCGCTATCCGTTCATCAACTGCACGAACTGCGGTCCGCGTTTCACCATCATCAAAGATATCCCGTATGACCGGGACAAGACGACGATGGCCTCTTTTCCGATGTGCCCGGACTGCGAGAAAGAATATACCGATATCGAGAACCGCCGCTACCATGCGGAACCGACCTGCTGCGAAGATTGCGGACCGGAACTCTTCTATGTAGATGAAGAAGGAAACAGAATAAAGGGAGATCCGATCGAAGAAGCGAGAAGAGACCTCCTTCAGCATAAGATCGTTGCCATCAAGGGACTGGGAGGTTTCCACCTGGCCTGTCTCATCGATGAGGAAGAGACGATACGAAGACTCAGAAAGAGAAAACAGCGGGATGAAAAACCGTTTGCGCTGATGTGCCGGGATGTCGAAGAGGCGGGAAGATACGCCTGCATCTCGAAAGAGGAAGAAAAGATCCTGACCTCACCGCAAAGACCGATCGTCCTGTTGAGAAAGAAAGAAAAGGATTCCCTGAAGGAAGTCAGCGAGAATTCCTATGTCGGGATCATGCTGCCGTATACACCGGTACACTTCCTGTTATTTGAAAAAGAAGTCTCGACGCTGATCATGACTTCTGCCAATCTTTCAGACAAACCGATCATCTACCGCAATGAGGAGGCCCTGGAGGAACTGAAAGGGATCGCCGACGGCTTCCTTCTCAACAACAGAGATATCCATGTACGCTGCGATGATTCTCTGGTCTACGTCTATGAAGGAAAAGAATACTTCGTAAGAAGATCGAGAGGCTATGTCCCGTATCCGATCACCATTGAGAGAAATGAGAAGATGATCCTGGCCTGCGGAGCAGAACAGAAAGCTTCCTTTGCCTTATCGAAAGCTTCCCATGTCTTCCTTTCCCAGCATATCGGCGACCTCAAGAATATGGAGACGCTGGAGAATTACGAAGGACAGATCGCGCATTTCGAACATATGTTCGATATCCGTCCGTCCCTGCTCGTCCATGACCTTCATCCGGATTACTTCTCTTCCGTCTATGCGGAAGAAAGAGCGGATAAGGAGAAACTGCCTATCTTTCCTGTCCAGCATCACCATGCGCACATGGTCTCCTGTATGGCTGATAATTCCCTCCATGAGAAAGTCATCGGCATCATCTGGGACGGAACAGGTCTCGGAACAGACGGGACCGTCTGGGGAGGAGAATTCCTCGTCGGCGATGAGACGGGCTTTGAAAGAAGAGGCAGTCTCTATCCGTTCCCTCTGCCGGGAGGAGATAAGGTCACGAAGGAAGTCTGGAGAATGGGCATCGTCTTTGCGGAAGAAGACGCAAAGAAGCATTATCCGGAAGAGAAGACTGCACTGGTGCAGATGATGATAAAAAATCATCTCAATGCGCCTCTTTCCAGCAGTATGGGCCGGCTCTTCGACGGTGCTGCATCGCTGATCGGGATCAGACAGGATGTCTCCTATGAGGGACAGGCTGCCGTGCTCTTGCAAGCGGAGGCGGAGAAAGAAGAAAAGAGAGAGGATCGCTACAGCTATGAGATCCTCAAAGAAGGAGAACGTTATCTCTTCGACTATCGTCCGATGATGAAGGAGATCCTGAAGGATGATTCTTCAAAAGCAGTGAAGTCGCAGAGATTCATGAACACACTGATTGATATGGCCGTATCGATGTGTGACAATATTCAAAGAGATACCGGCATCAGCCGGGTCGTATGTTCCGGAGGGACTTTCCAGAATCTGTATCTGCTGGAAGGGATCGAAAGGGAATTGAAGAAGAAAGGTTTTTCGGTATATCACCATCACCGGGTCTCCTGCAATGACGAGGGGATCTGTCTGGGACAGCTGATGATCGGCAGATATACGGGAAAGGAGTAAGTTATGTGTCTGGCAATACCGTTACGCATTGCGGAAATAGAAGGAAATGAAGCAGTAGGGGAAAGAGACGGAGTGAGAAGAAAGATCCGTGTCGATTTTCTGAGGAACCCGAAGGTCGGCGACTATGTGATCGTCCATGCGGGTTTTGCGATCGAGAGATTATCAGAAAAGGAAGCACTGGAGAGTATCGAAGCAGCCAGAGAGGTGGAAGATGCGCTTCACGCCTGAGTACGTGAGAAATCATACAGAGGAGATCCTGGAAGAGATACGGAAGATGGATCTGGGCGAGGTGAATCTCATGGAGGTGTGCGGTACGCATACGATGGAGATCGCCAAGGCAGGCA
>JAZPYW010000113.1:0-19230 GCA_045544415.1 Erysipelotrichaceae bacterium | reverse complement strand
CCCGCTTTTCTTTTTGTAAGAAATTTCATGAATCTATGTAAGCGATTTTCGCTATAATGGATTTATGATTGATTTTATTTATAAGCTTGACGATCTGATGTGGGGAATCCCGATGATCGTGTTCCTGTTTGGAACGCATATCTTTTTGACGGTTCGGACCCGTTTCGTCCAGAAACATGTCTTCCGCGGTATCCGCTATTCTTTACAGAGCGGAGATGGAAGCGGAGATCTCGGGATCTTCTCTTCCTTGATGACAGCTCTGTCTTCTACGATCGGCACCGGAAACATCATCGGTGTCGGAACGGCGATCGCTTTAGGAGGACCGGGTGCGGTCTTATGGACCTGGCTGGCCGGTATCCTGGGTATCGCGACGAAGTATGGAGAGAGTTTTATCGCGGTGAAATACCGCCGGAAAGAGGAAGATGGTTCCTATCTGGGCGGTGCGATGACAGCTCTCGAACATCTGGGCCTGCCGTTCCTGGCCAAACTTTTTGCGGTATTTGCGGCACTGGCTGCCTTCGGTATCGGCTGTGCGACGCAGTCCAATGCGATCGCTTCCGTGCTGGAATCCAACTTCTCCATCAGCAAGACAGTCATCGGCATCATCTTATGTGCCTTGACCTTCATCGTCATCTTCGGCGGTGTCAAGTCTATCGCCAGAGTCTGCGTCGGACTCGTTCCGTTCATGTCCATCATCTACACTCTGGGATGCATCTACATCCTGATCTATAACCACGCCTATCTTTGGGATACGATCAAGCTCATCGTCTCCTCTGCCTTCACCGCGAAAGCGATGCAGGGAGGCTTCGTCGGTTCGACACTGATGATCGCCGCCCGTTACGGTATCGCCAGAGGTCTCTTCTCCAATGAATCCGGTATGGGAAGCGCTCCTATGGCTACCGCGGTAGGCAATGCGAAGAATGCGGTCAAACCGGCTCTGGTCGGTTCTACCGGTGTCTTCTGGGATACGGTCGTCGTCTGTCTGATGACGGGTCTGGCCGTATGCAGCAGCGTCTTTGCGAACGACTCCGTCACGTCGATCGGCCTTAACGGTTCCGAACTCGTCACTGCCTGCTTCAATACGATCCCGTTTGTCGGCAAGCCTCTTCTGATCTTCGGCATCGTGACCTTTGCGTATTCCACGATCCTGGGCTGGTCCTTCTTCGGAGAGACCTGCACGAAGTATCTCTTCGGAAAGGGTTCCGTCAAGATCTATCAGGCTCTCTGGATCATCGTCATCTATCTGGGTGTCGCAGCCGAACTCGATGTCGTATGGGCGGTAGCAGACATCCTCAACGGTGCTATGTGCATCCCGAATATCATCGCTGTCCTCTTATTATCAAAAGAGATCGCCAAAGAGACCAAGTATTATCTCGATGAAGATCACATCGAAGAGACAGATCCCAGCATTGAATAAAAAGCCTGCGGATACCCGCAAGCTTTTCATTAGAATCAATTTCACGTCACTTTCATATTATCGATTTATCATAGAATTATGAACAAAGTAACACACATATTATTCTTATTGACCCCTAAGGCCTTTGTGGCTTACTTAGATGATACAATGTCCATCCGTCAGGCTCTGGAAAAGATGAGAGCCCATGGATTCACCGCCATCCCATTGATCAGTGAAAGTACCGGAGAGTACCTGGGAACGATCTCCGAGGGAGATATCCTCTGGTATATCGTCAATCATGGAGAATTCAACATGCATCAGTGCGAGAATGTCAGCATCCTCACAGTATTGAGAAAGGAATTTACTCCGGCTGTCAAAGTCGATACCAGTATTGATGATCTCCTGAAGATGGTCATGGTGCAGAACTTCGTACCGGTCGTCGATGACCGCAATATCCTGATGGGCATCGTCACCAGACGTTCGGTATTGAAGACCCTCTTAAAGGATTGAGAGACCGGCGCTGTAAAAGGTCAGAAGGAACGTGACAAAGTTCGCACAGAGGGCGTATAGTGCAGCCCTCCCTTTTTTATGAGACTTGAGAGTGAACCAGTAGATGATCATTTCCAGGATCATGACGACGATCTCGCCTATCGGCATTATCAGCATCCAGACCCAGGCACCCATGGAGATCTCTCCGGCCGTCAGGAAGATATTCAGCAGTCCCTGTGTGATGATATTGACGATGAAGATGATCAGCAGTTCCTTCTTGGACTTATAGCCGAACAGCAGGGCGATCAGCAGTTCTACGGCTAAGGTAGCGAAAAGACGGAGGGCGAAGTTGCGCATTTCCTTGACCGAATCGCTCTTCTCGATGACTTTCATCGTCTTGAGATCGAGTTCGTAGCGGGCTTCGAAGGCATAGCGTTCATAGGTGTCCGATACTTTTATTTCCTTTGTGACGGGATCATATACCGCTACTTTGAAGACATCCGGCGGATAGTATCCCCAGACGAATTCCTCACCGCTTTCAATGAGATCGCAGTCTGCCCAGTAGTAGAAACCGGAATCATGAGCTGCCTTGATGAACGCTTCATCTTCTTCCTGATGTTCCTCTCTGGCGAACTCGAGGGCATGATGCGGTCCATAGGCTTCTTTCTCAGCCAGAAGTGTCACATAGACAGGGTGTTCCGGTCCTTCCGTAAAGCTTATATGTATCGAAGGTTTCGGTCCGATATCCGCCGAAACAGGCCGGTAAGAGACCGTAATGAGGAAAAGAACGCTGAACAAGGTAAGTATGAACTTTTTCATGATGATCTCCTTACGATTTTCTATTAATATTTTAATATACATTATTGTCAAATAACCCGAAATAACATAAAATATATCTTGACCTTATCTTTTTTTATGAGCCCCGGAAACTCAAAAAGGAGAAAATTATGCGTCAGACAACCATGCTGAAACCAGCAGAAGTCAAAAAAGAGTGGTATATCGTCGATGCTAGTGGTCAGAATCTCGGTAGACTCGCTACAAAAGTAGCTATGGTCCTGAGAGGAAAACACAAACCGACTTATACCCCGAACGTCGACTGCGGTGATTACGTGATCATCGTCAATGCCGACAAGATCGTCTACACCGGCGATCAGGAAACCAAGAAAGTCTACTATCACCATTCTATGTATCCGGGTGGTCTTAAATCCAAGACCATCGGTCAGCTCAAGAGAGAGAATCCTGTATTATTAGTAGAGAAAGCAGTCCAAGGTATGCTTCCTCACAATAAGCTTGGGGACAAGATCCGTACCCACTTATATGTCTACGAGGGCGCTGAACATCCACACGCTGCTCAGAAACCTACAGAGTTAAAGTAGAGGAGAAACAATGCCTAAAAAGAAATCAAACGTAACTTACCTTGGAACAGGAAGACGGAAATCCTCTGTTGCCCGTGTTTACTTAACTCCGGGAACAGGTGTCATTACCGTCGGTGAAAAAACTCTCGAAGAATACTTACCACAGGATATCTTAAGAATGGTCGTCAAATCACCGCTCGTACTTACCGGTACAGAAGGACAGTATGACGTATTCGTCAACGTCTATGGCGGCGGTTTCACAGGTCAGGCTTATGCGATCAGACACGGAATTTCCAGAGCGCTGCTCGAAGTCGGAGAAGACTTCCGTCCGGCCCTCAAGTCCGCTGGTTTCCTTACTCGTGATGCCCGTAGCAAAGAACGTAAGAAATACGGTCTCAAGGGCGCTCGTAGAGCTCCACAGTTCAGCAAGCGTTAATACCTGCATCACAAAGCCCTTTATTCAAAGAGCGAGATTAGAGAAGTCGAAAGGCTTCTCTTTTTCTTTGTCTGCTAGAATAAAGATATGAATGAGATACAGAGAGAACTCTTTCAGATGCAGGATGAGACCTACTGCAGATTCTCGATATCCCTGATACCGAATATCGAAGAAGGAAGGATCATCGGGGTACGGGCACCGCAGGTACGGGAACTGGCGAAGAGAATATACCGGGAAAAGAAGTATGACCCTTTTCTTCATGAACTTCCTCATGACTATCACGAAGAGAATCTTCTCCATGTCTATATCCTTTCTTTCCTGAAGGATTATGATACCTGCATCCGGGAGATCGATGACTTTCTTCCCTATGCGGACAACTGGGCCATCACTGATTCTCTGAGTCCGAAGGTCTTTAAAAAGGAACATGGGAAACTGATCGAGGAGGTATACCGCTGGACCGATTCGAAAGAGATCTATACACAGAGATTCGGAGTGAAGATGCTGATGGATCACTATCTCGAAGAGGACTTCAAAGAGGAATATCCGCAGAGAGTATCGATGATCAAGACGGAAGAGTATTACCTGCAGATGATGATCGCCTGGTACTTTGCGACGGCTCTAGCTAAGCAGTATGATGCCGTACTTCCGTATATTGCTGAACACCGCTTATCCGTTTTCATACACAATAAGACGATACAGAAGGCCATAGAATCCTTTCGTATTCCGGCAGAAAGAAAAGAGATCCTGAAGACATATAAAATAAGGTAAATATATAATAATAGTATGAGCAGGAAAGAGACAGCTGAGGAGAAGAAGAAACGTTTCCGCAAGAAAGCAGGACTGGGAATCCTCGCAGGCCTTACTTCGATAAGCGTTCTTCTGGGCGGTATCTATGATTCGCCGGGAGAACTGGTGCGGGATAATCATGAACGGCCGAAGATCCTCGTCGAGAACTTCGAAGACTTCTCGGAAGATGAACTGGAATCGGAAGAGAATGAAGGAAAAGAAGGCTTCAAAGAGAAGATGAAGAAACAGATCTATAAGATCCCGGTAAAGGTACGGGCTGTCTTTCTGGTACCTCTCTGGGCTCTGGGCACGCTCATTCTTACGGGACTCAATCTCTTATGGAAGGGAATCTTTACCCCTTTGGCGGATGTCATCCTGAACTTCCTGCTGAGTTTCTTATTGCTGCTGGGAGTAGTTGCAGTATGCATCAAGCTCCTGTTTCCGGATATGCCGTGGCGGAAGATCTTCTCGAAGAAGGTCCTGCTTACGGTACTGATCGGCTGTCTGGTGATGGCGATAGCGGACAGCGTTGTGCCTCTCTTCTGGGAGGATTACCTCTTCTACAGGAACCTGGGGAAATTCATCCTGGGACTCATCATTCTGACGATCATCATACGTCCGTTCGTGAAAAAGAAGATCGAGGATATGAATACGATCGAGATACGATACGAGATATGAAAACGCCTGAAATCAGGCGTTTTTAAGTGCTTCGATCTCCTGCTCGCTGAGACTTCGGTATTCTCCGACAGGGAGGTCTTCAAGTTCTAACGGACCGAAGGATACTCTCTTCAGGTAAGTCACGGTACAGCCGATTTTTTCAAACATACGCTTTACCTGATGGAACTTTCCTTCCTGTATCGACAGACAGGCCTTTCTCTTATCAAGTATCTCCAGGTGAGAAGGTCTGGCGATGAAGTCTCCGAGGTCCATTTCGTTTGAAAATACTTCTGCTGCATCCTCCGGAATATCCTTATCGACTTCAACATAGTATTTCTTATCCACATGGCTCTTCGGTGCCAATAACTTATGATTCAGCATTCCGTCATTGGTGAGAAGCAGTATTCCTTCGGTGTCGACATCGAGTCTTCCGACGGGTACGAGGTCTTTTCTTTTTGTCTCCAGCAATTCCATTACGACCGGATAGCGATTATCTTCCAGAGCGCAGATGTAGCCCTGAGGCTTATTCAAGATGACATATTCATATTCGATATAGTTCAGGATGTCTCCGTCGATGCGGATCTCATCCGTCATTTCCACTTTCTTTGCGGCATCCTTGACGATCGTTCCATTTACGCTGACTCTTCCTTTGCGTATGAGTTCCTTGACCGAGGAACGGGTACCGGCTTTCATGTCGGCAAGGTATTTATCCAGTCTCATCGCATCCTCCATTCTTTCGGATACCGGTTCTTGAGGATATTTCCGTCTTTCTTCGCAAATCCCAGCGGATAGCCGTCGACACAGATCAGTATCGTCTCATTCGGGAGATCGGGATCTTTGACAGTGAGCGTCTCACCTCTCAGATACCTCTTTACTTCGCTGTCTTCTGCTTTGAAGGACAGTACGTAAGGGTAGTCTTCTTTCTTGAGAGACAGGGCAAGAGCTTCCGAGTATTCCAGGCGTCCGTGCTTTCTTTCTCCCAAGAAAAGTCCGGAGCGCAGGATGCGGTAGTTTCTCGAGAAGGAAGGGTGGTCCTTGATGAAATAGAGTTTCTCATTCCGTTCTGCGAAAGAACCATCTGTGAAGGAACGCTCTACAGTCTTCAGATCTTCCGGAACAGATACTTCTCTATGAGAACGTTCTTTAAGAGAAGAAGAAGTTCCTTTCTGCAGGCAGGCAGTGAAATGGCCTTCTCCGAGCAGATGATGAGGATAGAGCCTTCTGGCTTCTTTGAGACCGTAGAGACCCGGTGAGAATCCTTCATAGCTTTTTATCGGGATCAGATGAAGATCCGGACAATGATCCAGGGCATACTGCAGGACCTCTTCATTTTCTTCCGGAGAGAAGGTACAGGTCGAATAGACGAGTTTTCCTCCTTCTTTTAACAGACTTACTGCCTTCAGTATGAGGTCTTTCTGTATCGGGGCATAGTAAGATGGTCCCCGTTCGATATAGGAATGTATGAGGCCTTTTTCCTTGTGAAACATTCCTTCACCGCTGCATGGGGCATCCAGCAGGATCTTATCGAATGTATTGGAAAAGTCTTTCTGCAGGTCCTTGAGATCTTCGCTGAGGACGAACCAGTTGTCTCCTCCGAAGAGTTCCATATTCTTGAGCAGGGCGCGGCATCTCGTGACGGAGATATCGTTGGAGAAAAGAAGACCGGAGCCCTTCAGTTTGCATAGAAGTTTGGTAGACTTTCCTCCCGGTGCAGCACAGCAGTCCAGGACCAGATCGTCTTCTTCGATCTCCAGTGCTTCCGCCGGATACATGGCCGAGGCTTCCTGAAGATAATAAAGACCGGCATAGTAATACGGATGGGTGGAAGGGGAATCTTTTGAAGAGACGTAAAAACCGTCTGTTGTCCAGGGGATCGGTGTCAGTTCAAAAGGAGAGATCCTGAGGAAGTCTCCTACAGAGATCTTTAAGGTATTGATGCGAAGAGAGCTTATCGGTTCTCTTTCGAATGTGGAGAGGTAGTCTTCATACTCTTCCTGAAAGAGTTCTTTCGCTTTCCTGCAGTAATCTTCGGGTAAATGGAATTCCATAGTATCAGTATATAAGAAAAAGTAGGAATCATGAAAAAGTCCGGAAATAAATAAGTATGGAATGTCCAAGATGCGGAAATAAGGATCCGGCTTATTTTTATACCGGAAGCAGAGGAACGTATTGCCGGAAATGTGTCGGATTCAAAAGAGTGCTGCTGGAAGAAGAACTCTATCCGCGGAACTATGAAGTATCCTGCGGGGTAGATGAGTATCACTTTGAGTTTGAATTGACTCCGGCACAGAAGAAGGCTTCCCGGAAGTGTCTGGAGGCATCTTTGCGGGGAGATGTCCTGCTGAAGTGTGTCTGCGGTGCAGGGAAGACAGAGATCACGGTAGAGACGATCTCGCATTATCTGAAGAAGAGAAAGAGGGTCTGTTTTGCGATCGCCAGAAGAGAAGTCGTCATTGAACTGACGAAGCGATTTGAAATGGTCTTTCCGCAGGCGAAGGTCGTAGGAGTATATGGAGGTCATCACGAGGAGAAGGAAGGAGATCTCATCGTCTGTACGACTCATCAGCTCTACCGCTATTATCAGACCTTCGATCTGCTGATCATCGATGAGGTGGATGCCTATCCGCTTTCCGGTGATCCGACGCTGCTGGAGATCTCGCTCAACGCTTCAAAAGGCCCGGTCATCTTCTCGACGGCTACCGTCGATAAACAGTTGGAATCCTTTCTGAAGAGAAGGAAGTATGAAACGGTCCAGCTAAATGTCCGGCCTTCCGGCAGACCTCTTCCGGTACCGGAAGTCAGTTATCAGCTGTCTTTGTTTCTGATGCTGAGACTCTACAGGATCCTGAAGAAGAGCGAGGGTCAGTATATCGTCTTTCTTCCCAGCAGGAAGGAGACGGAAGTCTTCTACGGGATCTTTAAGAGATTATTGTCCTGTACCTATGTCTATTCGGATCTGGAGGAGCGGGACGAACATATACGGGATTTCAAGGCGAAGAAATACCAGCACATCTTTGCGACGACCGTGCTGGAGCGGGGGATCACCATCAAGGGAGTCAGCGTCATCATCTTCCTGTCCCGCAGGAACATCTTCTCTTCCTCTTCACTGATACAGATGCTGGGAAGAGTCGGAAGAGGGGTCGGAGATACGAGCGGAGAAGCCTACATCCTTTCCAATCATTACGATGAGGAAGTGAATGAGACCCTGGACTATCTGAAGGAGGTCAACCGTGAAGTGCCTGTACTGCGATGAGACGATACGCAAAGAGAGTCTGATGTCTATCCTTGTAGAAGAGGATAAGCTCTGTGTGAAATGCCGGAGAAAATTGAAGATGGAGAGGAAGATCATCGATATCAGAGGACTGAAGGTAGAGACCTTCTATGAGTATGACGGTCTCTTCCGGAGCCTGCTGATACAGATGAAAGAGTGCTATGACGAGGCACTGAAAGATGTTTTTTTGTACGGACTCGAAGATTATATCCGCTGGAAATACCGGGGCTATTCCATTCTTTATGTGCCCAGTACGAAAAAGAAGATCGAAGAGAGGGGTTTTGAGCACCTGAAACTGATCTATGGCCGACTGGGATTAAGTGAGGTAAAAGGTCTCAAACTGAAACGGGAAATCGTGCAGGAAGGAAAAAACAGAGAAAAAAGGGAAGAAATGATATATAATTACGTATACACAGGAGGACCTCGACCCAAGGTCCTTATCGTAGATGATGTAGTCACTACAGGAAGTTCCATCTATGGCATATATAATACGATGCTTCCTCATACCACACAGATAAAGGCGATCGCGCTGGCCAGGGTCCCTCCTAAGGAAAACGCTTTCAAAAGAGTCTGAAGAATGGTACAATTTAGTAAAGGAGTAGTTTTAAAATGTTAGGAAAAGTGAAACGGTTTAATAAACTCAAGGGTTTTGGGTTTATTACAACTGACGACGGCGAAGACGCGTTCTTCCATTACTCTGAGATCGTCATGGATGGTTATAAGACCATCGATGAAGGTGCAAGAGTTGAATTTGACCTGGTTGAAGGAGATAGAGGTCTTCAGGCTCACAACATTAAGAAGATAGATGAAGCAGCCTAATAAAGGATAACCGAGAGGTTACCCTTTTTTTATATGATATAATCAGTATATGTTTATGACAGGAGGTATTTTTCATGGGATTCTTTGACAGATTATTCAACCCGGATAAGAAGATCTTGAATGATATAGAGAAATCCGTACAGCCCGTATTGGCGCTGGAAAATAAAATGGCATCGCTCAGTGATGAGGAACTCAAGGCGAAGACACCGGAGTTCCGGGAGAGACTGAAGAAAGGGGAGACCCTGGATGATCTGATGCCGGAGGCTTTTGCGGTAGCCAGAGAAGCGGCAAAGAGAGTGATCGGGGAATTCCCGTATCCGGTACAGCTGGAAGGTGCTGCTGTACTGCATCGAGGCGATATCGCGGAAATGAAGACCGGTGAAGGCAAGACCCTGACATCCGTCATGGCGGTATACCTGAATGCTTTACCGGGAGACGGCGTCCATGTCATCACGGTCAATGAATATCTGGCTGAACGTGACAGCAACTGGATGGGACAGATCCACCGTTTCCTGGGACTGACCGTAGGTCTCAACAAGAGAGAGATGACGCCTCAGCAGAAGCGGAAAGCCTATGAGTGCGATATCACCTATACGACGAACTCGGAAGTCGGTTTTGACTATCTGAGAGACAATATGGTGACGAGAGTGGAAGACAGAGTGCTGCGTCCGCTGAACTTTGCGCTGGTCGATGAAGTCGACTCCATCCTGATCGATGAATCGAGGACACCGCTCATCATCTCGGCCGGTTCGAGGGAGTCTGCCAATATCTACATCAATGCGAACAAGTTCGTAAGAAGACTGAGAGAAGAGGAAGACTATCAGATCGATGTCAAGGGAAGGACTGTTTCTCTGACGGAATCGGGTGTTGCCAAGGCGGAGAAGGCCTTCAAGGTCGATAACCTCTACGATCTGGATAACACCGTGCTCGTCCATCATATCTCCCAGGCTCTGCGTGCCAACTACATCATGAGAAAGGATGTCGAATACGTCGTAGAGAACGGCGAAGTCGTCATCGTCGACCAGAATACCGGACGTAAGATGCCGGGAAGAGAGTATTCCGACGGGCTGCATCAGGCGATACAGGCCAAGGAAAACGTACAGATCAAGCAGGAGACCGTCGCGAGAGCGACGATCACCTATCAGAACTTCTTCCGTCTCTATAAGAAACTGGCCGGTATGACCGGTACAGCCAAGACCGAGGAAGAAGAATTCCTGGATATCTACAACATGAGAGTCGTAGAGATCCCGACGAACCGTCCGGTAGCCCGTATCGATTATCCGGACCTCGTCTATGGAACGAAGAAAGCGAAATACGAAGCCCTGATCAATGAGGTCAAGGAACTTTACGAAAAGGGACAGCCGGTCCTCGTCGGTACGATCTCGGTCGAGACGTCCGAACTCTTAAGCAAGATGCTGAAGAGAGAAGGCATACGGCATGAAAAACTGAATGCGAAATACCACGAAAGAGAAGCGGAGATCATCGCCAAAGCAGGCCAGGAAGGTTCCGTCACCATCGCCACCAACATGGCCGGCCGTGGTACCGATATCAAGCTGACCGAACGTTCAAGAGAACTCGGAGGTCTGGCGGTATTGGGTTCCGAACGTCATGAATCCAGACGTATCGATAATCAGCTGCGCGGTCGTTCCGGCCGTCAGGGAGACCCGGGCTATTCCCGTTTCTATGTCTCTCTGGAAGATGAACTGATGATCCGTTTCGGCAGCGACCGTATGTCGGCACTCACTTCTCTGTTTGAACAGATGGGGGATGCTGCCATCGAAAACAAGACCGTCACCAAGGCGATCTCTTCGGCACAGAAGCGTGTTGAAGGCTACAACTACGATGTCCGTAAGACACTGCTCGACTACGATAACGTCATGTCCCAGCAGAGAGAGACGATGTATGCCCAGAGAAACTTCATCCTGGAGAACGATGATGTCCATTCTGTCGTAGAAGAGATGTTCAAGAGAGTCGTCGGCAATATCGTCGATGCGAATATCTCGACGGAAGGCAAGAAGGAAGTCATCGACTATGAAGCCATCGCCGAGAGGATCCGGAAGATGGGAACGGCCGACTTCACTGCCGATAAGATCAAGGGTCTCGATAAAGAGAAAGCCAATGAGATCTGCATCGACAACACCTTCGGTATCTATGAGGCAAAGATCGCTCCATACAGGCAGCAGGTACTGCCGATCGAAAAGAATATGGTCCTGAGCGTCATGGACCGTGCCTGGATCAACCAGATCGACATCATGTCCAAACTGAAGGACGGTATCGGTCTGAGAAGCTATGCCCAGAACAACCCTCTGCAGGCATATGTCCAGGAAGGCTATGAACTCTTTGAATCGATGATGAATACGATATCCAGCGACGTCGTTACTTTCTGCAATAACGTACGTCTCGTCAAGAAGGGAGAAAGATAATTATGGAAATATATGAAATGAAACAGAGCCTGGGCGCTTCCTTAAAGAAGCTCAAAGACCTGGGCGACTCTCTTTGACCTGGCCGGTCTCGAGAATAAGATAAAAGAACTGGAACAGAAACAGGAGAGCGAAGACTTCTGGAGCGACCAGAAGAAAGCGCAGCACGTCATCAAGGAATGCAATACCGCCAGAGATCTTCTGGCTTCTTTCCGTGCGAATGACGGAAGACTGAACGATCTGAAGGATGCCCTGGATGAACTCTCCAAGAACTATGATGAAGAGATGTTTGAACTCCTGAATATGGAGTTTGAAGAAGCGAATGAAGAATTCGAGAACTTCGAGATGAAGGTCCTTCTCTCCAACGACTACGATCACAACAACGCCATCCTCGAGATCCATCCGGGTGCCGGAGGTACGGAGTCTCAGGACTGGGCTTCGATGCTGTATCGGATGTATCAGCGCTATGCGGCCAAGAACGGCTACGGTTTTGAAGTGATCGACTACCAGGAAGCAGATGAGGCAGGCATCAAATCCTGCAGTGTCCTGATCAAGGGAGATCTGGCCTACGGCTATCTCAAGGGAGAGAGCGGTGTCCACCGTCTCGTACGTATCTCGCCGTTCGATGCTTCGGGAAGAAGACATACTTCCTTTGCCTCGGTAGAAGTCATTCCGGAATTCAATGATGAGATCGATATCGAGATCAAGGATTCCGATCTGGAAGTCGACACGATGCGCTCTTCCGGAGCCGGCGGTCAGCATATCAACAAGACCGACTCTGCGGTACGTATGAAACATATCCCGACCGGACTCATTGCCTTCTCGCAATCGGAGAGATCGCAGATCCTGAATAGAGAGAAGTGTCTGCAGGTCCTCAAAGCCAAGCTGTATCAGCGGGCCATTGAAGAAAGAGAAAGGGAGAAGAGAGCGCTCAAGGGTGATCAGAAGAAGATCGAATGGGGGTCTCAGATCCGCTCCTATGTCTTCTGTCCATATACGATGGTCAAGGATCACAGAACGGGCTATGAAGAAGGAAATATCGATAAGGTCATGAATGGAGAAATAGATAATTTCCTCTTCAGCTATCTCAAGAGTTTACTGTAAGGAGTAGAAATACTCCTTTTTCTTTTCCTGTGGTACACTTCAGTATATGGAAGAATTCGAGAAGGAAATAAACAGAGGCATCCACAAGGCATTCCGCAAGAGACTCTGGTCGCCGTTCATCAAAGCTGTAAAGGATTATCATCTGATACAGGAAGGAGATAAGATCGCAGTCTGTATCTCCGGAGGCAAGGATTCGATGTGTCTGGCAAAATTGATGCAGATCCTGCAGAGAGTATCGGAGGTATCTTTTGAAGTGATCTATCTGGTCATGGATCCGGGATATACGGAGGAGAACCGCCAGAAGATCGTCGATAACGCAAAGCTTCTGGGTATCCCGATCGAGATCTTCGATTCCCGGATCTTCCGCATCGCCGAAAGACAGAAGACCTCTCCGTGCTATGTATGTGCCCGTATGCGAAGAGGAGCTCTCTACAATGAGGCAAAGAAGAGAGACTGCAATAAGATCGCTCTGGGCCATCATCTGAACGATGTGATCGAGACGACCCTGCTGGGGATGTTTTATGCCTCGAAACTGGAAGCGATGAAACCGAAACTGACCTCTCAGAACTATGAAGGCATGGAACTGATACGGCCGTTATACTGTGTCAAAGAGGAAGACATCATCGCCTGGAAGGATCATTATCACCTGGAATTCCTCCAGTGTGCCTGCCGTTTTACGGAAAAAAGCGAGAGAGAAGATCTCTCCAAGCGGAAAGAAGTGAAAAAGCTCATACAGGAGATGAAGAAAGACAATCCGATGGTGGAACACAATATCTTTCTCTCTCTGCATAAGGTAATGACCGATACTTTTCCCAAGCTTGAAGAAGAGAGTTGAATTCCGAAAGCATCAGCCTATATAATAATGATGTTTACAAGTATTGAAGGAAAGAGTATGGGGAAGGCCTCAAAGAGAGTCTTTGGATGGTGCGAAAAGGCAGGAGATACCTATACAGATGGTTCCCGAACTTCCGGTCTGATAAGTAAGGCAGGACGTATCCCGCGTTAAGGGTTTGAGAAACAAGACAAGGTGGTACCTCGCATTCTGCGACCTTCGGCATCACCTTTTATTTTTAGGAGGACTTATGGAAAACAAAGGAAAGTATTACATCACGACAGCCATTGCCTATGCGTCTGCCAAACCGCATATCGGCAACACCTATGAGATCATCATGGCGGATGCGATCGCCCGTTATAAGAGACTGACCGGATATGAAGTCTTCTTCCAGACAGGTACCGATGAGCACGGACAGAAGATCGAAGAGAAGGCAAAGGAAGCCGGACTGGCACCGAAGGCCTACGTCGATAAGACAGCCGGTGTCATCAAAGAGATCTGGGATCTGATGAATACTTCCTATGATAAGTTCATCCGTACGACCGATCCGGATCATGAGAAGCAGGTCCAGAAGATCTTCAAGAAGCTCTATCAGAAGGGCGATATCTATAAGTCCGAATATGAGGGATGGTACTGCACACCGTGTGAATCCTTCTGGACGGATGCTCAGCTGGTCGATGGAAAATGTCCGGACTGCGGCAGACCGGTACATAGAGAAAAGGAAGAGTCCTACTTCTTTCGTATGAGCAAATATGCCGATCGTCTGATGAAGCATATCGAGGAGCATCCGGAATTCATTCAGCCGGAATCCCGTAAAAATGAGATGGTCAACAACTTCCTGAAGCCGGGTCTGCAGGATCTCTGCGTCTCCCGTACTTCTTTCAAATGGGGCATCCCGGTCGATTTCGATGACAAACACGTCGTCTATGTCTGGATCGATGCGCTCTCCAACTACATCACCGGTATCGGTTATGATG
This sequence comes from Erysipelotrichaceae bacterium, assembly GCA_045544415.1. Taxonomy (GTDB): domain Bacteria; phylum Bacillota_I; class Bacilli_A; order Erysipelotrichales; family Erysipelotrichaceae; genus Colivicinus. The sequence goes on along the minus strand of JAZPYW010000113.1, from coordinate 4,688 downwards.
CGGACGGCAATTCCACAGACCAGTATAAGAAACTCTGGCCGGCAGACCTGCATCTGATCGGAAAGGATATCATCCGTTTCCATACGATCTACTGGCCGATCATCCTGATGGCTCTGGATCAGCCGCTGCCGAAACAGGTGTTCGGACATCCGTGGATGCTGGTAGGAGAAGACAAGATCTCCAAGTCCCGCGGAAATGCGATCTATGCGGATGATCTGGTGAAGTTCTTCGGTGTCGATGCCGTACGTTATTTCGTGCTCCATGAGATGCCGTTTGCCCAGGATGGCTCCATCACCTGGGAACTGATGATCGAGAGGATCAATTCCGATCTGGCCAACGTCTACGGTAACCTCGTGAACCGTACACTGGCCATGACCAACAAATATTTCAATGGTGTCCTTCCGGCCGAAAGAGAAGCCGATGTCCTCGATGAGGAACTCGTGAAGTGCGCGAAGGATACGGTCGATGCGGTAGAAGCGAAGATGAACGATCTGAGAGTCGCTGATGCGATCGAAGCCATCCTCGACCTCTTACGCCGCTGCAACAAATACATCGATGAGACGAGCCCTTGGGCCTTAGCCAAGGACGAGGCGAAGAAAGCCCGTCTGGCCGCTGTCTTATACAACCTCCTGGAAGGCATCCGTGTCGCTTCCGTCCTGATCTCCTCCTTCATGCCGGAGACAGCCGAGAGAGTTTTCGCACAGCTGAATACGAAGAAGACAGACTACGATTCCATCCTCACCTGGGGTCAGTATGAAGCAGACAAGGTGACGGAAAAGCCGGAAGCCCTCTTCCAGAGACTCGATGCGGTCAAGACGCTGGATGAGATCCACGCTTACCTTGACTCCAAGGCTCCGAAGAAGATCGAACACAAGCCGGAGATCGCCTTTGCGGACTTTGAGAAACTGGAGATGACGGTAGGAGAAGTCCTCAAGTGCGAGAAACATCCGAAGGCAGACCGTCTGCTGGTATCGACGATCGATTTCGGCGGGGAAGTCCGTCAGATCGTCTCCGGTATCGCCGAATTCTACAAGCCGGAAGAGATGCCGGGAAGAAAGGTCGTCGCTGTCCTCAACCTCGCTCCGCGTACGATCAGAGGAGTAGAGTCGAAGGGTATGCTGCTGACGACGGTCAAGACGCTTCCGGACGGCAAGGAAGTCGTCGAACTGCTGACCAGTTCCCTCGATGCCGGCAGTAAAGTATGTTAAAAGCCATCCTCTTCGATTTTGACGGCACCTTAGTCGATACGGAGAGAGAATATATCCATAACTTCGATATCCTGATCAAAGACCACAACATCTCTTCAAAAGAGGAGGATATCCCGTATCTTCTGGGAAAGTCCGCTCTGCAGAAAGCCGAATATATGAACGAGAAGTACGGAGCACAGATCGACGGGATGATGTATCTCGAAGAATTCCGAAAGATGAACCGGGATACGATCTATACGAAGGTCCATAAACTGGCTTATTCGGATGCGGAAGGGGCACTGCGCTTAGCCAAAAAGAGAGGACTGGAACTCTTCATCTGTTCCAATACGCCTTCCGACCGTATCCGTTATGCCCTGAGACTGTTTCACTGGGAGGATCTTTTTACCGATATCCTTTCGGGATCGGACCTCGATATGCGGAAACCTTCTCCGAAGATCTATGACTATTTCCTGAAGAGATACGGATATGAAAAAGAGGAAGTCCTCGTTGTGGAAGACTCCCCCAATGGGATAGTATCTTCGAAGAATGCCGGGATCCAGACGGCGGGATTATGCCGCTTATGTCCGAAAGAGATGATGGATGCCGACTACTTCCTTGATACTCTCGATGATCTTGAACCTTTATTAGACAGACTGTCCGCGTGACAGTCTTTCTTTTTACCGGTCATTCTCCAAAGAGACAGGAGGACGATGAGGAGGGATACTCCTAACGGTTCCGGAGAATTGAAGAAGGACTGGCCCAGATACATGGCTATGGCTGAGACGTAAAGGAAGGTATCGGGATGACTGCTGTCTAATGATGAAGAGAAGAACTCTTTTATGAGGAGGATATATAGGATGAGTCCGGCTATCCCCATCGTAAAGAGGACCTGCAGGATCTCGCTGTGTGTCGACAGGATCGGCACGATGAGCTCCTGAGAAAGGTTTCCAGACCAGGATGCCTGCATCTCCGGACCGAGTCCGAAGACCTTCTGAAGAGGAGAGAGATAGTTCTTATAGGCGAACAGCGTCTCTTTCCAGATGCGGAGACGGTTGTTGCCGAAGTAATAGTCGTAATTGATAGATGCCTGATAGATCTTCAGGAAGATAAATACTGCCATCAGGATGAAGATCCCCTCAAAGAGGATTGTCAGGATCGTGATCTCTTTATCGGAGAGAGAATACTTTGAACAGAAGAGATAAAGGAGCGGACCGGCGATCATCAGCAGATAAGGGATGATGTTTCCGGAAAGGAAACGGGTCACGCCGTTCAGAAGAATATGCATCGGAAGAAGACGCACGAAAAGAAGGCTGATCCCGTAAATGCTTAGAAGAGGGGCACATCTTTTCAATACCTCGGTATGTCTGAGAAAGTGCGGCAGGGAGACGATCAGGAAGCAGAGGGCTCCCGCATAGAAAGAATCGCAGTTGATCAGGATCGAAGAGGGGATCAGGAAGCAGAGGACGATAAAGTATAAAAGGGAATACCGGGATCTTCCTTCGGCATATCTTAAAAGGTATACAGGGATCAACAGACAGAGATAGGCATTGATCCAGTTGGTGTTGCCCAGAAGGGAATAGTAGGAATAATACTGGGCGGAAGAGATCAGCTCGTGGAGCGAGAAGACATCGATATCCGCCGCATGGAGGATGAGGATCCCGAAGAGGAAGATCAATAAAAAAGAATAAGGGACGAGGATCTTATCGGGATCGAGATCATGGTCTTTAAAGGAACAGATGACGAGGGAGGAGAGACAGATCACGAGGGATCCGATGCCCCAGCCCTTGTTTCCGAAGAAGGAATCCGCAAAGGAATAGGAAAGAAGAGATGAGAGAAGAGACAGAAGTGAAAAGGATAATAAAAAGATATCGGATCGTTCAAACTTCGTTTCCTTTCTGTGGAGAAATAAGGAAACGAGAGAAAGAAGAGCCGATACGAAAAGAACGATATGAAGAACAGCTGCCTTGGCAGTTACGAGATCGAAATAGGAATCGTGAAGATAGAGAGGAACGGCTGTCAGCAGCAGGAAGATGATGATATAGCCGCTGATGCCGGATATACGTTTACTATTCATAGATACATCTCTATTTTATAATATAGGTGAAGGGCTGCGAGGGAAATATATTGACAGTCATATGAACTCATGATACAATCAAGGTAACTTAAGGAGGGAAACTCTTATGAAATATTTCGTTGTACCGATCATCATCGTTGTGGTGATCGTCATCCTTCTCCTCTGTGTCGTCGTCGTACCTCAGGAGAGTGAGTATGTCGTAGAAAGATTGGGTAGATATCATCGTTCCTGGAGAGCGGGTCTGCACTTCAAGATCCCGGTCATCGACTATGTCGTCCGTAAAGTGCTGATGAAGGAACAGGTCGCAGACTTCGCACCTCAGCCGGTCATCACGAAGGATAACGTTACGATGCAGATCGACTCGGTCGTATACTTCAAGATCATTGACTCCCGTTTATATGCCTACGGTGTCGAGAACCCGATCATGGCTATGGAAAACCTGACAGCTACGACGCTCCGTAACATCATCGGTGATATGGAACTCGATACGACACTGACTTCCCGTGAAGCCATCAACTCGCAGATGCTGCAGATCATCGACCAGGCAACAGACCCTTGGGGCATCAAAGTAACCCGTGTCGAGCTGAAAAACATCCAGCCGCCTGCCGCGATCCGTGAATCCATGGAGAAGCAGATGAAGGCAGAACGTGAAAAGAGAGCTGCGATCTTAACGGCAGAAGGCGAGAAGCGGTCCATGATCCTCGAAGCGGAAGGTAAGAAGGAATCTGCTGTACTGAATGCCGAAGCTGCGAAACAGGCTACGATCCTCGCTGCAGAAGCTGAAAAGGAAAAAGAGATCCGTGAAGCAGAAGGTAGAGCGGAAGCGATCCGGAAAGTCCAGCAGGCTACTGCCGACGGTCTGGCTATGCTGAAGGCCGTAGGTCTGGATGAAGCTGTACTGAAATTAAAGAGTATCGAAGCTTTTGAGAAAGCTGCCGACGGTCAGGCGACCAAGATCATCATCCCTTCGGAGATCGCCTCGATCACAGGTCTTGTGGAAGGTGTCAAGGAAGGAACGAGTAAGTAAACGTGCTGGCCATATTCATCGTATGGTTCCTGATCATCTTCGTCGTTGCTTTGACGCAGATCATAGGTGCAATGGTGAAAGTGTCCAAAGGAAACAACAGGATCCGTAAAACGATCTCTTCCGATGGACATGTCGTTCCGAAAGATCAGGACCTCACCTGCGAAAGATACGGACACGACCACAGAAAAGAAGGGACAAATGAATTCGGACGGAGATATATCGTTCATGAAGATCCGGAAGAGGGCTTCGTAGTCCTCAACGGTGTGAAGAGGAAGATCTCCGACTGCAAGAATCTCTAAAAGGACCCTGTAGAAATACAGGGTTTTCTTGTCCCTACAATAAAACCACCAGCTGGGCTGGTGGTCAGGTCAAGCTTTAGCGGAGTGATCATGTGAGTTGT
>JAZPYW010000112.1:0-3895 GCA_045544415.1 Erysipelotrichaceae bacterium | reverse complement strand
CTTTCAGTTTTCCGTATTCGCTGGCTAAGCGGTTTTCTTCCTGAAGGAGCGGAACGATCTTTTCATCGAAACTCTTCAGGGCATATTCGGACATGCGGAAGTACGGTTCCGGGATATCGTCATAGAGCTCTTCGCGGAACGGTGTTTCCACCATGATCTTGGCGACGGCGTTGTCGAAGACGTTATACAGAGGCATGTGTTCATCCCAGTATTCCTGTTCCTTGTCGTAGAATTCATCTTTCGTATCGACAGAATGGCGGATGAAGACCAGGGAGGACATCGTCTGCAGATCGGCTTTGAGCTGATCGATCCTGCGGAAGACCTGCAGGAAGCTGTCTTTATCCTGTGCTTCCTTGAGTTCCTGTATCAGTGTCTCGTATTGTCCCTTGACCTCTTCGTAATCCGGCCGTTCATAGGGCATATCTTTAAATTTCAGCATAGTATATACTCCTTTTCTCAAGGATACCATCTTTCCGGAATACAGACAAAAACAGAAAAAAAGAAAAGTCGGATAAGGAATTCGGACTTCTTTCGGAAAGAAAGTATGTAGAAGGAGGAACACAGTATGAGACAGATCATAGTAGAACCGTCGCGTCTGGAAGAGACGGCGGCGAGAGTCGATGATGCGAATGCGGATTACGAGAGACTGTACCGAAGTCTTTATGCGGAGGTAGACAAGATGTCGGCTGCCTGGCAGGGAAAAGACAATACGATGTTTGTGAACCAGATACGCGGTTATGAGGCGGATCTCAATCAGATCTCCATCATCATGCGCCAGTATGCGGATTTTCTGAGAAACAGTGCGAGAGCCTACCGCGATACGCAGGAAGAGCTCTATACGCAGGCTTCCCGTCTGAGGGTCTAAGGAGGAACTATGGAACAGATCAGGATCACTCTGCCGGAGGTCAGTGCTTCGGCAAGTCAGATGAGAGCGATCAATGCGTCGCTCGATGAAACATTAGCGCAGGTCTACCGCATCATGAATGAACTGAGCAGCGTCTGGATATCGGAGGGAGCCGAGACGCTGATGTCCCGTTTTGCGCAGTTCTCCAGACGCTTTGCGGAAGAGAGCGAGACGATCACATCGTATGCGGATTATCTCGATTTCGCGGTAGCGACCTACGATTCGCTGGAATCGACGATCACAGCCAATGCGTCGTATTTCAATTAGAAAAGCAGCGCTTCTTCTTACGGCCTTTTTACTGATGGTTACCTGCGTCGGCTGTAAGAAGGAGACAGCTTTCATGAAAGGGGAGTATCTCGCCGAACTGGCATATCGAAGCGGGATCTCCCTTTCCCGGGATGATGATGAGATCTTCGATGCGCTTCTTGACTGGGAGATCGTCGAAGAAAAAGACCGGGAAGAACGGGAAGAAGAGCTGACCTATGACTATCTCTATGCGACTCTGGAAAGACTGACACAGGAGTCTTATGTCCGGGATAAAGAGGGAAGAGTTACGAAAGAAAAGGCGCTTTCCCTTTTAGATGAGGCGGTGAAGAGCCTCAATGAAAAGAGTTTTGAGAATGTTTTTGATTTCCGGGAAAAGGAAGAAGTGAAGCATTTTTCCTCACGGGAAGATGTGAAAGGAGAGACGGGAGATCTCGTCTATATCGAAGAGGAAGAGACATATGGAAAGATCGTAAAGGAGGGAGAAGAGATCCGTATCGAAGAGGCCGGCCCCGAAGAAGTCTTTTCTGCTTTCTCCTTCTCCGGTTCCGGGGAGATCAGCTTTGAGGATTCCGAAGTGATCCCCGCTTTCCCGGAAGTCCAGCAGAGCCAGTATGTCAATACGTCGTATCAGCTGCTGGCTGCCCAGCCGCTAAAGAGAACGTTTGAATATGAGGGATATAAGGTCTCTCTCGATGTATCGGCGGCAGGGATAGCGGTCGAAGTCTACCGGAAAAAGGACGGCGTCAAGACCTACGGAGATTTCTCTCTGTATTCTCTTCAGCCGACCTATAAGTTCGATTTTCAGGACGGACATAAGAATGCCTATCTGAAGCTCAGTTACAAGACTGCGGAGAAGGCCGGGATCAAAGTAGAGAGATATGAGAAGAAGTATCTCAAGCTCAAGGATCTCGATACACAGAGTTTTCTTTCGACTGTGAAGTCGCTGATCGGCGATGCGAAGAACGATACCGATATCTCCATTCCGATCTGTACGATCAAAACACCGATCGAAGGGGTGCCGTTCGTGACGCTGAATACGGAAGTCACACTGAATATCTCGGCAGAGGGAAAGATCGAGATCGCCTTATCCAATAAACACCTCGTCGGTTTTGAGATCCGGGAAGGGAAGTTCCGCCTGATCCACGATCTGGTACGGGATCTCGACGGCATCATCGAGGCATCGGGGAAACTGACGGCCGGAGTGAATTTCAATGTCACGGCACTCAAACAGCGGGTGATGGATCTCGATATTGAAGGAGGCATCAAGACGAGAGTCGATTCCATCCTGCATATCTACGATCAGGACGGGACTCTGCTTTCCCAGAAGAGCGATATGGATTACAGCGCCCTGAAGGAGCTCTCTCAGGAAAACAGCGATGTGAAGCTTTGCGGAGACTTGTCTCTGTACTGGATGCTGAAACTGGGGATCAACACTTCCAAGACCTTCCTGTACCGTCTGGGTTTCGGCAAGAGCTTCTATCTGCTGGATGAAGATGATCAGGTCTTCGGCAACCGTCATCATATCGAAGACGGACACTTCGTGGATCACTGCACCCGCAGACCCAGAGCCGTAAAAGACTTCGGCTATGAAAGCATCAGCAGCGACAAGCTCCTATTGAAGAAATCTTCGGTCATCCTGCGGGGAGAAGAGACCTATGCGATCGAGATACGTTCGCTTCCGGGAACCTACGCCTATCGGGATCTCTGTTATGAGAGCGAAGATCCGGAAGTCGCCAGAATGGATGGCTATACGGTCGTACCGGTGAAGAAGGGGAATACCCGCATCCTCGTAAAGACGAAAGACGGGAAGTATTCCGTCTATCTGAATGTTCTGGTGAGCGACTGATATGTATCTGATCATCGTCGATCATCAGCGGATCTTCAAGAAGGAGATCAGCGAGTTTCCTTTCTTCTATGAAGGGATACGCATCTATAAGAGGGGAGAGATCTTTCTCTCCCTTTCCGAAGGCTGGCATTTCCGGGATGGAGAAAAGACGAAGAGGCTTCAGGCACTGTCCTATGAGATCTACAGCGAGGATTCCTACGCACCGCTTCTTCTCTATGTCTATGAGGGACATCTTTCCAGCGATTTCCGTCTCTATGAGAATACGGCCTTCCTGCTTTCCCGAAAGAGCGGCAGTCATATCCTCTCCCGGGATCCTTTTCTACATAAGAAGTATCTGCTGTATCGAAACGGCCGTCTTGAATCCAACTGCCGGGAGATCTTTCTCAATGGGAGACTCTATCAGGGAGAGGAACTGCAGGCAGGAGACCGCATCGATCTGCTCAGCTTTTCCTTCATCTATGAAAAAGACTTCCTCTATATCGATCGGGCCAATGCGGACGTCTTTCTGAAGAAGTACGAGATACATCCTCAGGTACTGCGTTATGTCTTCCGGGAAAAGGAGAAGGAGGTATCCTACCCGGCAGAGAAGATAGAAGAAGTAAAGATGGAGGAAGTCCGTCCGTATATCCCTTATAAAGCGAAAAACAGCCTCTCTCTGCGCAATATCGTCCCGGCCTTGATCATGTGTCTATCCATGAGTTTTGCGGCTTCCTACAACGCATTTGAGGCCTACAGGAGCGGACAGGAGACGATGCGGATCCTGATGATCCTGATCATGCCGGCAGGCATGTTTCTGAGCGGTGTGCTCCTTCCTCTTATTCTTTATTGGAAAGAGAAAAGGGAGACGAAGAGGGAGAAAGAGAAAACAGTGCAGGAGT
>JAZPYW010000111.1:0-4124 GCA_045544415.1 Erysipelotrichaceae bacterium | reverse complement strand
TCCTGTAAAGTCCACGCAAGTTTACATCATCACCCACAGGATAGTTTAACCTGGGGTGTCATAAACCCACATGAGAATTTACATTACCAAAAGAGAGCTGCTTAAGGGCAGCTCTCTTTCATATTGGTAATGATGATATGTTTCCTATTCTCCGTATACGTGGATATGGGAGATATCGGTATCGAAGATGAGGGATACGGATTCATCGTCGATGAGAGAAGGTCCTCCCAGTACGACTCCTTCATGGATATTATGGGAAGAAGTATAGTCGAGGGCTTTCTGTCTCTTCTTGGAAGTATCCTTTCCGTTATCTGTTCCGGAGATGGAAAGCAGGAGAGGAGAGTGGAGATGGTAGGCCAGAGTACCTCCGGATAAGCCGTCCGGGAAGTTTTCTCCATAGGCCAGTACGGCTTTCTCTGCATCCGGGAAGAAACGTTCGGCGATGAGGAGAGAAGTCTCGTAGCGGTTGCTTCCGGCGATGCGGTCTTCCTCTTCGCTGTAGGTTCCGTAGGCAGTAAGCTCGGCTGCGATGTCTTTTGGAATGGCGGAAGTGCCTCCGATCACATGGAAACGGATATCACTGAAGGAGGAGAGATATTCCTTCTGGGCATCCGTGAGTCCCTTGTCCTTATTGATGAGAAGGATCGGGATATCCACGGCAGAGGCAGAGAGGGAATCCGCATAGGCGGTATCGATCTTATTTCCCCTGTCGTCCAGGACATAGCTTCCGTCCTTGTTTGTCTTATAGCTTCTTCCGACGCAGACGAGAAGATCTCCTCCCCTGTATCCGGTTTCCTTCAGGATCTCAACGGAGGTATCGAAACGGTTGGCTCCGTAGATCCTCGAAACTTCTGTATGGAGTCCTTCGAGCCATTCATCCGGTACAGCGGAAGGTCCTCCTAAGACATAGAGAGTACCGTTCTCCTTGAGATTATCATTGATGTAGTCGATGACTTTCCTGCGGTCGGCATCCTTCTTTCGGATGAGCAGGATCGGAGCATCGTTCTTATTGGCCAGGTAGGAGCCTGCCAGGGCATCCGCAAAGCCTTCTCCGGTAGTAAGGACTATAGTATCGAACTTGTCTGCCTTGAGGAGTTCCTTGAGATAGTCGGCTGCCTTGATGGCAGTATCGTATCGGTTGGAACCGTAGATGCGCTCTACCGTGTCTTCTTCTGCTGTCTTCTCTATTACCTTGGTATCGGTATATACCTGATCATTGAAGCGTACGATAGCCGTATAGGTGATCGTAGAAGCTGTCTCATCAATGGAGATCTCTGCAGGAAGTGTCACTGTATCGCCGCATTCGCATGTGAACGTCGCCTCTGCTTTAGAATAATCTTCTTCCCAGGTCCAGCCTGTAAGTGTATACGTATGTTTGTGAGCTTCTTCGATCACGACATCATCTCTGTTACGGATACGGATACGCGGGAAGTATTCGACATCCGGCCATGTGTCATCATAGGAGGCAAGGCCTGTTGCTTCGATGGAAGCACCTTCTTCGAGGTTCTTCACTTCATTGTCTTTCGTGATGTAACCGTCGATGAAAACTCTGGCTGTATTGCCTTCAAAGTCCTTGACCATGATGGTCTGAACGAGTCCGTTGACGACTTCATAACTTTCCACTGTACCCTTGAGGGTAACAAGTTTGCCTTCTGCGGAGCGGTTGTTCAGATCTGCTCCGTTGATCTCTGTCGGATCAATACTTCCTTCACCGATGATCTCAATCGTCTTGACCTGGAGTTCCGGTTCACCCTGATAGAAGTCTGTGTAGCCGAGGATGCGTACCTTGTCGCCGATCTTGAAGGTTCCGGAAACCGGGAAGACACAGATGCCGCCTGTTTCATCCTGTACATAGATGCAGTCGAAGAAGGCTGTATCTTTATCGTATCCGGATGCATTGGAAGTGACAACGCCTTCAATGATGAAGCGGTAGCCTGTATCGGCCGGATCGGATGCCGCACGTACTTCAGCGATCGTAGAGACTGTATTTTCCTTATCTCTGTCGATGACATCCAGTTCTTCCTTCGCTTCATATGTGTATTCTTTACCGTCCAGTTCGATCACGGCAGTGACAGTGACCGTCGTCTTCTTTGCCTTGTCGAATGTATATTTGAATTCAGCACTGACTTTGCCGCCTGCTTCGATCGTCTTCGCTTCGGTATCTGTACCGATGACTTTCGAACCATCGACCGTGTAAGTCAGCGATTTGACGGTCGCTGCTGTTTCTTCGTTGTTGAAGAGCGTGACATTCAGAGCCGTTTCTTCATTCAGATAGACTTTCTCATCAGCAGAAACGAAGCTTTCGATACCGAGTTTCTTCGCTTTGCCGACCCAGATCGGTGCCGTTACCGCCAGGTCTCCATCAGACTGGAGGACCCGTACATAGTAATAGCTGAATTCCGGATCGAGTTCCGCAGTCAGTACACCGTTGTTCAGATCCTCAGGATCGCCCCAGGTAGTAACGGTTCTGCCGCCGTCCGCGACGACCTCGACTTTGATGATCTGATCGAGTGTATCCGGATCATACATCGTGATCTGGACATCCAGTTTCTCCGGAGCATTCTCATCCGGGAAGACGGTACCCATCGGTTCTCCGTTGATCTGATAGGTCAGCTGCAGATTCTTATCTTCTGTCGCATAGACGCGCAGTGCTTTGATCGCTTCATAGATGCCCTGTTCGGAGAAGTCATTCGTCAGAACGACATCACGGGCATCGTTCGCATTGCCCCAGCGGCCTTTGTGGTTATCCTGGTTGTTTGCCGGAGCGACATGCCAGCCCTTATCCAGCGCAAGCGTATACTCTTCATAGCTCGGATAGTAGCCGCCGGCACCGATCTGGCCTTCACCGTTTCCGACTTCCACCAGGAACATATGCTTATCGGTCTCTTCATTCCAGTAATCGAAATCATTGAAATTGCCGAAGGTCGTACCCGGATGGTTGAACATGTGCATCGTTTCATATTCGGTGTCCTTGTTCATGGTCGCATAGTAGAGCTGCAGACCGGCATCACCGGACTTATTGTTGAGTTCGGCATTATTTCGGGATACCAGACCGTCCGTATTGAAGGAGTTGATATGTCCCGGTCCTCCGGACCATGTCATCTCATAACCGGCGATCGCAACGATATCGTCATGAGTTTCATTGAATGATGCAACTTTGCCTTTGTATTCTTCCCAGAGCGCTTTGGAAGCCGGTGTCATGAGTTCTTTATCGTTCATGGCATCTGCCGGGTTGGCAGCACTCGTCGTATCGAAGTAGTTGGAATGATCCGTGAAGGCAACAAACTGAACATTCGCGCTCTTCGGGATCGATTCGATATATTCCAGAGCGGTATCCAGTGTACCGGAACCGTCGGAGTATGTCGTATGGGAATGAAGCTGTCCGAAGTATAGCTGGTATTCGGAATGACCGACGATGAAGCTCCAGGTTTTTTCCGTTTCCTTACCGTCGCTTCTCTTTACCGTTACTTTCACGCTTACCCGGCCGTCTTTCAGATCTTCTGCTGGAGTATAGCTCAGTACACCGTTCTCGAATACTGCAGGAACTTCTTCGTCATTTACGTACATCACTAAGATCGGATCGTCACCGACGTTTCCTGCTTTTACGGAGATGAGCGGCCTCTTTTCCTCACCGGTCTGTTCATTCGGAGCCGGTGTCGGATCCGTGAAGAATGGCAGATCCAAGATAAAGACTTCCCGTACACCGCTGTAGGTGATACCGTAACTGTTGGTCACTTCTACATGGATATACAGTTTATCCGGTTTCTCGCCTGCATCGATCTCATTAGCTGTCAGATCGAAACTGTAGGCCTTTCCGTCGGCCGATGCTGTATATTCGGTGACGGTCTTTTCCTGAAGGACAGCGTCATCTTTCTTTGTTTCGTAATAGATATTGATGGATTCAATGCTTTCGGACAGATCATCCAGAGTAAAGGATGCCGTGTAATCCTGTTCGATATAGCGGGTGTTTTCGCAGTCGAAGATCACGGAAGGATCCTGAACGACATCGTTGAAGACCTTGACATCATCCCCTACCTTGTAGAACTGGAAGTGGAAGATATCCGGTGTATCCTTCTTGTAGGTCCATCCGGAGAAGACGCTGGAATAGTATTCGATACAGACTG
>JAZPYW010000110.1:0-18527 GCA_045544415.1 Erysipelotrichaceae bacterium | reverse complement strand
AGCGTCTTCTGTTTCTCTGAAGCTTCCCCTTCCTTTTCCTTCAGCACTTCTTCTGCCTGAGTCAAAAAAGCGATGCCGAGCAGTTCTTCGCTCTTCTTTTGAGCCGCAGTCTTTTTCTCGTTCAGCGCAGCCGAAAGACTTCCGGACCTGAGACTTGCCTCCGAAGCCTTCTGTTCGGCCTTTTCCATCTCCGCTCTCGCTTCATCGACTTCTTCTCTCGACGGTGCCTTCTCGGATTTTCCGGCAGGAGACGGATGATGAGTCGAACCGCATACCGGACAGGCTTCCCCTTCTATGAGCCCCTGGGCCAGGATACCGGCCTGTTCATCAAGGTAGAAACGGTAGATCTGATCATACTTCGTTTTCTTATGGCTATGATCCGTGATCTTTCTCTGATAGTCTTCCGCTGCCGAAAGGGCCTTCCTTTCCTCTTCGTGAAGTTTCCTGAACATCTCCCTCAGTTCGCGGAATCCGTCGATCAGCTTTCCGATCTTTTCTTCTTCCGCTTCCTTCACTGCCTTTTTCGCCGCATGATCGGCGTATCGCTTCAGTTCTTCTTCCTGATCCTTCAGAAGTTCCTTCTTATTATCCAGCAGTATTCGCTCTCTGTTTATCTCTTTCTCCAGAGTACTCCATGAGGCTGTCAGTTCGTTTTCCTCCTTCTGCAGGGCATCCAGTTTTTCGTAGTCCGGATACTCTGCCTTGAGGGCTGCCATCATCTCCAGAAGCTTCTGTTTCTCAGCTTCTTTCTTATCGGCTTCCGCGACTTCCGCTTCCGCCTGCTTGAGCTCTTTCTCTTTCTCTTCCAGTTCTTTCTTTGTTGAAGCGAGAAGATCCTTCTGTTTTGCGGTCTCTTCCGCCTTGGAGAGGACTTCGGTGATCCCGGTGAGATCCTTTTCGATCTCTTTTATCGAGACTTCCAGTTCCCTTTCCTTTTTTTTCAGTCTTTCGAGCAGCCTATCCAGGACCTCGCCGGTCTCGTTGAGCGGAAGTTCATCTTCTTTTGCAGCCTTCAGTTTCTCTGTTTCCGGATCATCTTCTTCAAAAGCGATCCCTTCTTCATACTGTTTCAAAGATGCCCGTGCCGCTTTATACTGCCTGTCAATCTTTAAGGCGTCATCTTTCAGCCTGTTCTGCAGAAGATCGTACTTCTTTGTGTGGAAGATCGCCTGAAAGATCGCTTTACGTTCTTTCGTATCGGCCTGAAGCAGCTTGCGGAATTCTCCCTGAGCGATCATGGCGATCTGGGTGAACTGCTGAAAACTGATGCCCAGAAGGTCGACGACCGCCGCATCTACTTCTTTCGGTCTCGTGATGACTTTTCCGTTTGGATAGATGAACTGCGCTCCGGCGCTCTCTTTCGTCTCGCCTTCGCCCCGGGCCTTCTTGCGCATATATTCCGGATTTCTCTTTACGGTATACTTCTTTCCTCCGTATTCGAACTGCAGCTCGACTTCCGTAGGTGTTCCTGCCTCCGCATATTTGGAGCGCATCATGTTTCCATCCCGGGTATTGCCGCTGCTGCTGCCGTAGAGCGCATAAGTGATCCCATCGAAGATCGTCGTCTTTCCGGCTCCGGTATCGCCGCAGATCAGATAAAGACCGCTCTCTCCGAGCTTCTCAAAGTCTACGCTCACTGTTTTGGCGTAAGGTCCGAAAGCAGACATCGTCAGCCGTAATGGTCTCATCTTTCTTCCTCCCAGATCTCTTCGATCAGTCCTGCGAGATACTTTCTCTGTTCCTCATTCAATACCGTGCCGTTCTGTTTCTGATAGAACTCTTCAAAGAGTTCCTCCGGAGACTTGTCTTCCAGATCTTCGATATTGTCCAAGACCGCCTGATGACGGGTCCTGGTATTGTCGTAATCCAGTCTCATCAGGTTCGGATAGACCTTTCTCAGATCGTTCAGGGCATCCGGGATATCTTCCTCATCGGTCAGGATGACCCGATAATAATCTTCGCTTCTTTCGTTTTTCAGCAGTTCGTCAAAGCTTCCCCGCACTTCTTTCATATCGTGGAGCGGATGAAGCGGGATGCATCGTACTGTCAGATCTCCCTTTTCCCCGAGTTCCAGGACGCTTACCGACTTCTGATGGTCCTTTTCCGAGAAGGAATACTTCAAAGGAGTGCCGCAGTAGCGTACTTTTTCTGAACCGATATCCTGAGGTCCGTGTATGTGGCCTAAGGCCGTATAATCGAAGTCTTCGAATACCGAGGCATCGACATTGTCGAGTCCTCCGACCGATACTTCCTCTGAATCCGAGCGAAGTGCTCCGGTCACGAACTGATGGGCCAGGATCACGTTTCTCTTCGTCTTATCGATATCCATCACCCGGATCGCCGCATGCAGGGCATCGGTATAGGTGACGATCTCCTCTTCCGGGAAGAAGCGTTTCACATGGACCGGCTTGATGAACGGCAGCAGATAGATATTCACTTCTCCATACTCATCTTCCAGAGTTGCCGACTTGACTGTTCCGTCATAGACCGGCGAGATGTGGATACCTGAGGCATCGATCAGACGGTTGCCGAAAGCCAGACGTTCCGCAGAATCGTGGTTTCCTGCAATGATGAAGACTTCCTGCCTTCTCTTCGCCAAAGATACGAGAAACTCATCGAAGAGTTCGACTGCTTCTGCCGAAGGGATCGGCTTGTCGTAGATATCTCCGGCGATCAGGACGGCATCCGGAGACTCATCATCGATGATCTCCAGGATCTCTTTCAGGATATACCGCTGATCTTCCAGCATCGAAAACTCATTTACTTTCTTGCCGAGATGCAAATCAGACAGATGGATCATTTTCATACACTCACCTCTACCCCTTTATTCTATAACACTCCGCTATGCATTTTTTCTTCCCGGCATCTAATAAAAAAGATATCTTTTCAGATATCTAATGTTCGCATTCTCCGCAGCTCTTTACCGATGCCGGATCATGTCTCAGTTTTCCTCTCAGATAGTCTTGTACGATATCGTCTGCCTTTCCTTTGGCTCCGGCGATGACGACCATCCCGAAAGAGAGCGCATAGTCGTTCGGATGAGGTCCCATACCGTCGGTGATCAATACCTTGACTTCCTGCTGAAGCAGACGGTCTACCAGTTCGCATCCATGACCTCCGGTCGTATCCAGATACTCTTCATTCACGATCTCTCCTTCCTTCAGGGAATAGATCTTGAAGAGAGGACAGTGTCCGAAATGATAGTAGACTTCCTTCGTATCTTCATCGTAGGCGACCGCCACCTTGATGATATCTTCTTCCGGTACATAGGAGAACCTGCGGTAGGTCTTTCCGTCCTTGAGGACCTCTTCATTCCACATCTTCAAAGGACGTACCCAGACGTCTCCTTCCCCGTATAGAGCCCGGTAGATGACGACCGGTTCTGCTGTCTCCGAGTCCTTCCCGAGACCGATGACCAGGTAGTCATTTCCCTTAAAATGACGGTATCTTCCGAATTTCAATTCTTCCATAACTCTATTTTAATATATATTTTCATCGAGTCCGGAAAGTTTTATAATAATATTCGAAAGAGAAGGAGTATATAATATGCCTACTACCTACGCTCACTGGAGATTCGGGGATACGGTCTTTAAGACCATGCCTGAAAGACTGCAGGATATAGTGAGCCAGTACCGGGAACTCTATGATTACGGAGTCCACGGGCCGGATATGTTTTTTTATTACAAGTGTCTCAAACATAATGATGTCAACAGGTTCGGAGACTGGATGCATAACGTATCCATGAGAGAACACCTGAAAGAATTCAAGAAGAACTATCTCTCTTCCTCCAATAAAGACGCCTCTCTCGCCTATCTGCTCGGCTTCCTCGCCCATTTCACTCTGGACTCCTACTGTCACGGCTATATCGATCATAAGAAGGAAGAAGAAGGTCCTTCTCACAATAAGATCGAATCCCAGTATGACCGGCATCTGCTGATCAAAGACGGCCACGATCCGATCAGGACCAGCCGCTGTTCCAGCCTTCATCCTTCCTACTTCAATGCGGCCGTCATCGCCCACATGTATGACAGATGGGATGAGAAGACGATGTATCAGATCATCAAAGACCAGCGTTTCTATCTCGACCTGCTGAGTGACTCCTCCGATCTCAAGAGAACTGTACTTACCGCAGCCATGAAGGCGGCAAAGACCTATGCCTTCCTCGATCTCATGATCGGCAAGGAAGAAGATCCGCTCTGCCGTACCTCGAATATGAGACTGGATAAGTACTTCGCCAAAGCTGCCGAACACTATCCGATCCTGATGGAGAATATGCTGAACTATCTCGAGAAGGACGAAGAACTCGATGAATATTTCCACAATCACTTCGAGCCGAAACCGGACTATAAAGAGATACCGCTCCTGAATGAAGAAGATGAAAAATCCTACACCGTGGATTTTCAGAAATAAACACTATAATAAGGGGAATCGATATGTTTAAAAATCTCACAAAGACCGAACGCGCCTGGGTCCTCTACGACGTAGGCAACTCCGCGTTCACCATGCTGGCATGCTCACTGATCCCGATCTGGTTCAAGGAACTGGCTATCGGAACGAATCCGGGACAGATCGACGGCGACAAGGCTACTGCCTACTATTCCATCGCTGTAGCGATCGTTACGGTCACAGTAGCGCTCTTAGGTCCGGTATGCGGTGCGATCGCCGACCACAAAGACATGAAGAAGATCTTCTTCTCCACGGCTGTATCCTTAGGTGTCATCGGCTGTATCATCAACGGTTTTGCGACGAGCTGGGTGGCTTTCATCGTCATCTTCGTCCTCACCAAGATCTTCTACTCCGCTTCCTTGACCTTCTATGATTCGATGCTGAATGACGTCACGACCGAAGATCGAATGGACCAGGTATCCTCCTACGGTTATGCCTGGGGCTATATCGGATCCTGTATCCCGTTCATCGTCGCAATGATCGCCTACATCCTCGGCGGAGGCGGCGGCATCATAAAGAGCCCGCTCATCTCTGCAGGAATGGCCCGTATCATCGGCTTCGCCGTGACGGCACTCTGGTGGTTCATGGTCACCGTTCCGCTGATCAAAAACTACAAGCAGTACAACTACGTAGAGAACGAAAAGCACGCCATCTCCAAGGTCTTCCGCAAGATCCTGAATACCCTGAAGAAGATCGCTACGAAGGATAAGAAAGTCCTCTTCTTCCTCATCGCCTTCTTCCTCTATATCGACGGTGTCGGTACGATCATCGACAACTGCATCAACATCGGTACCGACTTAGGTCTTCCGACAGTCGGACAGGTCGTCTTCCTGCTGGCCACACAGGTCGTCGCCTTTGCGGGATCTCTCGTATTCGCCCGTCTGTCCAAGAAGTATGATACCGTCACTCTCATCCTCATCTGCATCGTCGGCTACTTCTGTGTCTGCTTATACGCGCTGACATTGAAGACCCTGCTCCACTTCGGTATCCTGGCCTTCGATGTCGGATGCTTCCAGGGCTCCATCCAGTCCTTATCGAGATCCTACTTCTCCAAGATCATCCCGGCTGAGAACTCCGGCGAATACTTCGGTATCTACGATATCTTCTCCAAGGGAGCTTCCTTCCTCGGTTCTGCCGTCATCGCCTGGGTCAAACTGGCCGGCGGTACCATCAACATTGCTGTCGCTCTCTTATCGGTCTTCTTCGCATTGGGCTTCGTCTTCCTGAAGATCTCCGACAAGCAGCCGAGCGTCAACCGGTAATTTCAGCAGATCTTATACAAAACAGGACATCCTTGCGGATGTCCTTTTGTTTATTTGCGGGTATTGATGGTTTCCTCGAGGAGATCGAGTACATTGCAGAACCCCTTCGGGATACGCCTGCGGCACTCCTTCTTGAGCTCTTCCGGTACTCCGTAATACGCTTCCGCGATGGATCCGCAGATGCAGGCAACAGTATCCGCATCTCCTCCCAGAGATACAGCGTTGCGTACCGCATCTTCGAAGTCCGCACTTTCCAGGAAAGCGGTGATCGCTTCCGGAACGGACCTCATGCAGGTCTCATCGTGATGGTAACCCGGGCGGATCTCGTCGAGAGTTCTGCTCAGATCGTAGTGGAAGGTATTTTCGATATATTCCCTGATTTCCCTCTTCGATGCATGATTCCGTGCGAGATAGATCGCCGCGGCAGTCGCCTGGGCTCCCTTGATCCCTTCCGGATGATTATGCGTCACTTCCGCGCTCCATTTCGCTGCTTCCAGAGTTTTCTCCAGAGAGTCATAGAGCCAGCCGGTGACGCTGCAGCGCATCGCCGAGCCGTTTCCGAGGGAATTGTACGGTTCCGATACTCCGCCGAATAACCAGCGGTAGAACATTCCCCCGTATCCGGCATTGGGATAAAGTCTCCCGTAATGCCTCATTTGTTTGATAAGTTCGTTTTCGATAGTTTCCCGATCCGCATCCGGATCCTTGAGGAACGCTTTCGCTACGGCAACGGTCATGACCGTGTCGTCGGTATAATACGAATCCCCGTTGAAGAGCGGGAAGTTTTTGGTTTTGTCGCCCATGTCGAATTCATAAGGGCTGCCGATGATGTCTCCGAGAATTGCTCCATACATAGTTGATTACCTCCTTGATCACTGTACCCCTAGTATAACGACCTGAGAAAGAAAAAAGGTCAACCGCCAGGCGACTTCGCCTAGGACGGAAGACCCAGATCGTAGAAAGCTTCCTTGAGCTCATAACGGTCATATTTCTTATGGAGGAGATAGTATTTTACGACGAGATCTTCCTTGGAGCTCGGTGAAAGAGAATAACCGGCTCTGGCAAGAAGATCATTTGCTTCGTCGAGATCGAGTTCCAGTGCAAAACAGAGATCAATGACTGTGCCCTTGCTCGGACGGTAATC
Organism: Erysipelotrichaceae bacterium; assembly: GCA_045544415.1. GTDB lineage: Bacteria > Bacillota_I > Bacilli_A > Erysipelotrichales > Erysipelotrichaceae > Colivicinus. The sequence goes on along the minus strand of JAZPYW010000110.1, from coordinate 11,675 downwards.
GGGATTGGAACGAATCTTGGAGAAGTGCTGCTTGGTGATATCGGCTTTCTTGTAGACTTCCGTATCTTTCAGATCTCTCTGATCGATGAGGCGGAAGAGTCTCTGCTGGAAGGTCTCGCCCTGTTTGCGGAGGTAATCTTCAAGAGTAGGCTCTTTCCGATACTGGTCCGGATAGATTGCAGGTATAAAGCCGGAAACGACAGATCCATAACTTGAAGATATCCTCCTTGGCCTTGCCCTGTTTGTTCCGTATTCTTCTTTCTCTTTCTCCGCTACATAATTCGCATCGATGAACTCTTCGATATCTTTATAGAGATTCTGGGAAAGCAGCAATGCTTCATCTCGGAAGACGACGAGATATACGATCATACTGTTCTGCAGGAGGAAGGAATTGATGGCGTTCAGAGCCGTTTCCAAGGCAGCAGCCTGCGGGAAGCTGTAGTTGCCGGAAGATAATAACGGAAAGGAAATGGAACGGATCCCGAGCTTCTTCGCCTCTTCCAGGACTCTTGTATAACACGCATAAAGCATCTCTTTCTCGTCGTGTTCTCCATCGATCCAGGAAGGTCCGGAGACGTGGATCACATACTTCGCCTTCAGGCCGTATCCCTTTGTGACGGCGACCTCTCCGACCTCCAGTCTTCCGATCTTCTTTCTCTCTTCAAGCAGCTTTTCTCCTGCCTTATCATGTATGGCCTTATCGACGCCGCTGCCGATGAGAGGATCCGGATTGGCGGTATTGACGATGGCCTCAGTAGCCATCTCGGTGATGTCCTGACGGACGATCGTTAGCGGCATACCTCTTCCTCCTTCCGCCATAAAGAAGCGATCTCGCTGATGAAATACAGCGATCCGCAGATGATGATCACATCATAGTTCTTCTTATTCTCTTTCAGAAAGGAAACGTAGTCTTCGCAGAATTCATATCCTTCCGCATCTTCTCTTTTTATAGCGCCCGGAGTCGAAAAACTCGTCACCACGAGACGTTCACAGTGTCCTTTCATCTCCTTCAGCATCTTCTTATACTCTTTACGTCTCAAAGCGGAAAACAGGATGAGTTTTCTTCCCTTCAGGGCATCGACTGATTCTAACAGTGAAGCCATTCCGTGGACATTATGCGCGCCGTCCAGGATGATGAGCGGATCTTCCTCTACCACTTCAAAGCGTCCCTTCCAGATCGTCTTCATCACTGCTTCTTCTGCAGCTTTCTGATCGATCGTAAAGTCCAGATCCTCCTGCAGGATCCTCAGGGCTTCTAAAGCCAGAGAGGCATTATGATACTGATATTTGCCGAAGCTCTTCACGTGATAGGTCTTTGCCCGATAAGTAAAGGTCCTGTCTTTGATCTCCCGATACGGCTTGAGTTCATAGAAGGAAGAATTCTTATTCATAGCCGTGATATATGCGATATCTCTCAATCCGGTTTCCAGTTCTCCGACGAGGACCTTGCCGTGATCTTTGATGATGCCGCATTTCTCGCGGCAGATATCTTCCAGGGTATTGCCCAAGCGGTCCATATGATCGTAGCCGATCGTTGTGATGATGGATAAGAGAGGATGATGGACGACATTGGTCGAATCGAGTCTTCCCCCGATCCCGACTTCCGTGATGACGACGTCCGCCTTCACCTCTTTGAAATAGACGCACATGATGATATAGTCGATCTCAAACATGCCCAGGTCTTTCTCGATGAAGAGATCATAATACCGATTCAGCAATCTCAGGAAGGCCTCTTCCGGGATATTCTTTCCGTCAAAGCGGATCCGATCGAGATGGGTCTCGTAATGCGGCGACTGCAGTGTTCCCACATGAAAGCCCTGAGACATCAGCAGATCTCTCAGATAGGTAACGGTAGAACCCTTTCCGTCGGTACCGGCCACATGGATCAGCTGGAAGTCATCCTGGGGATCTCCCAGTTCCTTCATGATCTGCTGAAAAGAGGAGAACGGCATATCTCCCTTTCTTCGGCTCATGACCCAATTCAGTGCGTCTGTGATATCGTGAAACATCTCAATCATTATATAATAGATTTATGAAAATCATAGGCAATGACTGGGATGAACTACTCAGTGAAGAATTTGAAAGACCGTATTATCAGCAGCTCAGGAAGTTTCTCGACAGCGAATATTCGCAGAGAGAGATCTATCCTCTTCCGAAGGATATCTACAATGCCCTGAGATATACGCCGTATAAAAATGTAAAAGTCGTCATACTGGGTCAGGATCCCTATCATGAAAAGGGTCAGGCCCACGGACTTTCCTTTTCCGTCAATAAGGGAATAGACATCCCTCCTTCCCTGCAGAATATCTACAAGGAGCTTCACGATGATCTCGGCTGTCCGATCCCTCATCACGGCTATCTCGAGAAGTGGGCGAGACAGGGAGTCCTTCTGCTCAATGCGGTGCTGACCGTCCGTGCCCATCAGGCCAATTCCCACAGAGGGAAAGGCTGGGAGGAGCTGACCGATACGATCATCCGGAAAGTCAACGAAAAGAAAGAACCGGTCGTATACATCCTCTGGGGAGCCAATGCCCGCTCCAAAAAGAAACTCATCGACAATCCGAACCATCTGATTCTGGAATCGGTACATCCTTCTCCGTTAAGCGCCTACAACGGCTTTTTCGGTTCCCGTCCGTTCTCGAAGACGAATGACTTCCTGATCAGAAAAGGTGTGAGACCGATCGACTGGGAGATCGAAGATGTCTAGGATCGTTCTGGGCGTCTATGCGCATGTCGACGGAGGAAAGACGACGCTTTCCGAAGCCGTCCTGCATAAAAGCGGTGCTTTGAGAAATCCCGGCAGAGTCGATCATGAAGATTCCTTCCTGGATTATCAGGATTATGAACGTCAGAAAGGCATCACGGTCTATGCGAAAGAGGCCCGTTTTTCCTATGGAGGAAAGGACTTCGTCTATGTGGATACACCGGGTCATCTCGACTTCATCGGTGAAGTGAACCGCTCTTTTGAGATCCTCGATGCGGCCATCCTGATCGTCGATGCCTCCTCTATGATCCCGGGCGATACGATACACCGTTTCCGCCATCTCTCTTCCCTGCATATCCCTCTCTTCCTCTTCGTCAACAAGATGGACCTCACGGTACGTTCAAAGGAAGAGATCCTTGAAGAGATCCATAGCGTACTATCCGACCGCTGTATCCCCTATGAAGACTGCGAAGAAGCAGCGGCTGCCGAGAAGGAAGAGCTCATCGACTTCTATCTGAATGAAGGGCATCTTCCGAAAGAAGCCGTTCAGGAAGCATTGAGAGAAGGAGATATCATCCCGGTATTCTTCGGTTCGGCTCTTAAAGAAGAAGGGATCGAAGAACTGCTGGATTATATCTCATCCTATTGCGAGGCGGAAGATACATCCGATAAGCCGTTCAAGGCCTATATATATAAGATCGACGACTATGCCCATATCAAGGTACTTCAGGGCATTCTGCATAATAAAGACTCTTTTTCCGGTTATAAGATCAATGAGGTCTCTTTATTGAATGGAAACAGAGCGGAAAGCGTACAGGAAGTAAAAGGAAGCGATATCTGCGCTGTCAAAGGACTCTCCGGTCTTCAGGCAGGTACCTTCCTCCCGTCTCTCTTCCATGAAGATTCTCTGTCCCTGCAGACACTGACCTATACGGTCCTGTCCGACCTCGACGACAGCGAACTCTACCGGCGCATCTCTTTGCTCAATGAAGAGTTCCCGGAACTGGGGATCGCGTTAAAAGACCGGGTCACGATGGAACTGACCGGCGACCTGCAGATGGACTTTCTGAAAAGACTCGTCAAAGACCGCTATGATCTCGATATCTCCTTCTCCGCTCCGCTGATCTCCTACCGCGAGACCATCGAAGAAGAAGTCTACGGGATTGGCCACTATGAACCGCTTCGTCACTATGCGGAAGTACTGGTCCGTATGCGCCCTTCCGATTCTTTCCATGTGAAAGCCTCGAGGGACCACGCCATACTTCTGGATTATCTGAATACCTACCGTCCGACCGGGATATTGACGAATTCTCCGTTAGATAAGATGGAGATCGAGATCCTCGAAGTGCGTACCCATTTAAAACACACTGAGGGCGGAGATATCGTTCAGGCACTGAACCGGGCGATACGCCAGGGTCTCACCAAGGTGAAGTCTCATCTTCTCGAGCCTTTCTATCTCGTCTCCTTCCGGGGAAAGGACCTCATCCTCACGAGACTCTTATCGGAATGCGCCAACCGCCGCTATCTCTACGATGTGGAAGAAGACGGCGTCCTGGTGACTCTGCCGAAGAAGGATTTCAATTTCTTCATCGTCTCCTGCAAGCAGCGTTTCAAAGATGAGTTCACCTATCAGATCGAAGGAAGTCTCTATGAGAGATGTCTGAATGAAGAAGAAGTCATCTCTTCCTTCGCCTATGACTACGAAGGCGATACCCTCCATCCGTGCGGTTCCATCTTCACACGCAATGGTGCGGGTACCTACTTCCCTCCGGAAGAGGTGGAAGAAGTCATGCATATAGATCTAAGCACCTATATCAAAAACTATACAGCACCGGTGCGTCATGATCCGCGCAGGATCGATGAAGAAGAACTCAAACGGGTCTGGAATTCATTATATAAGCCTCGTCCGCGCTACATCGAACGCAAGAAAGAGGAAGAAGACCTCCATCCGGTCGATCTCACACCGGGCAAGGAACTCCTCTATCTGATCGACGGCTACAACCTCCTTCATGCGATGGAAGACGTTCCTCTGGATGATCTGATGATGGCGAGAGAGAAAGTCATCGATATGGTCTGCGATTTTGCGGGCTATGTGGCCGCAAACTGTGTCCTCGTCTTCGATGCCTATAAGAAAGAGAATTCTCCGGTAAACATCAGCGAACGCGACAACATCACCCTCGTCTATACCCGCACGAGACAGACAGCCGATATGTATATCGAACAGAAATCAAAGGAACTGGCGAAGGACTACCGCGTCCTGGTCGTCACTTCCGACCGTCTCGAACAGATCAGTGTCTTCTCCAGCGATGCCATCCGCATCTCGAGCCGCGAATTCATCGCCCGCTATCAGAACATGCGGAAGAATATGAGCCATAAAGAAAAAGCTCCTTATCGGCCTCTAGAGAAGCTCAAGGAACTTTTAGAAGAAGAATGATCACTTATCTTCCAGAAACATCCGGTATTCTGCCAGGATGTTTTTTAATTCATCGTAGGTATCGATCCCGTTCATCATGCCGCGGAAGCGTGCGGAATTCGGCAGACCGCTGAGGTAGTGAGGAGCCAGTCCTCTCATCTCTCTCATGCCGGTGATCTCCCCTTTCAGGGCGATGAGTTTCCGGGCATGGGACAGACAGTATTCAAATCGCTCTTCCAGCGATACTTCATAGTCTTCCTTTCCGGAGAGATAGTTGTTGACTTCACGGATCAGGAAGGGATTGCCGACGAGGCCTCTTGCGGCCATGACGCCGTCTACCCCGCATTCTTCTCTCATCCTCACGAAGTCTTCCACCGTCTTCACGTCGCCGTTACCGATGACGGGGATGGAGAGATTCTCCTTCAGGATACGGATATGCGACCAGTCTGCCTTTCCCTCATACATCTGGGTACGGGTACGGGCATGTAAGGCAATAGCCTTCACCCCGGCCTTCTCCAGTCCTTTGGCCAGAGAAAGATAATTCATATGGGCCTTGTCGTAGCCCAGACGCATCTTGACCGTTACAGGCTTCTCTACGTTCTTTACGATCTCTTCTACCGTCTTTACGGTCTTTTCTTCATTCAGCATCATCGCCGATCCGGCTCCGGTCTTGATGACCTTATTTACCGGACAGCCCATATTGATATCGATGATATCGCAGTCTGTCTGCGTATCCATGACCCTGGCGGCATAGACCATCGTTTCGATGTCACTGCCGAAAAGCTGAAGGGCTACCGGATGATAGCGTTCATCCACCTTCAGCATATCCCAGGTCTTCTGATTCTTATAAAAGACCGCCTTGTCGGAGATCATCTCCGATACCGTCAGTCCGGCTCCGAACTCATAGCAGAGTTCCCGGAAGGCCGCATTGCTGATACCGGCCATAGGACCGACGATCAGCGGACTTTCGATCTGTACATTACCGATCGGAAACATATTTCTTTACGAGTTCCAGGTCGTTCTTATCGAAGGTATATACTTTCTCGCAGAAATCACAGCGTATCTCGATCTTGTCTTCGGCCAGGACTTCCAGAAGATCTTTCTTCGGAAGGGTCAGCAGATTGCGCAGGAAACGTTCTCTGCTGCAGTCGCAGTGATAGCGCAGTTCTCTCTCTTCCAGCAGTTCGAAATCCGGGAAGAGCTTTCTCGCAAAATCAGAAAGGTCCTTTTCTTCAAGAATGACCGTAGAGACCGGTTTTAAGGTTTTCAGGAGCTCTTCAAGGGCAACGATGTCTTCCTCTGTATGATCCGGTAAAAGTTCAATGAGGAGGACGCCTGCCGACTTGCAGGAATAGTCTGTATCCACGAGGACGCCTACGGATACGATGGCCGGGATCTGTTCGGAGGCCATGAAATAGTAGGCATAGTCATCGCCGATCTCCCCAGACTGTAACGGTGTCTCGGAAGTATAGTTCTGCTTGAGCTTCAGATTCTTCGTGACGCTCAGGTTTCCGTCTTTTCCGACTGCTCTTCCTACTGCGAGTTTATTCGTATCGTTATATTTGAGGTATATATGGCTGTCTCCGACGAAACCTTTGACGTTTCCGTCTGAATCTGCCACGGTGAGTACCGATCCGATCGGACCTCCTCCGTTGATATTGGTGGTGACGACTTCCCCTTCTTCCTTCTGCATCAGACCCATGATGCCGGTAATGGACATACTGCGTCCCAGTGCAGCCAGAGAAGTAGGCCATAGGTCATGAAGTTTGCGGGCATCTTCACAGAGTTTTGTCGTATCTCCCAGATACAGTCGCACGTGTCCGCCGCGTGCCGTACCGATGATCACTTTATTTTCCATGTTTCCATCTTACCACAAACCAAAAAGAAAACCGCTCTTTCGAGCGGTATGTACATTAGAGTACTGTTTTGGATCCGTCGTTTCGTTCAATGACGAAGCGGTAGTTCATGCCGTATTTGGCAACTAAGGCAGTGATCGCTACAAGAGGTGCAGCACCGGTCAGTAAGGCGACCGTTCCGACGATAGCTCCCGTATTGAGGGAAAGAGAAGTGATCGTACGGTCATAGCGGTCACGTACGACGATACGGTCGACATCACCCTTCTTGATGGCTTCCTTGATCTTATTGATGATCTCGTCAGCATCTCTTTTTTCTTCTTTTTCTTCCTGATAAGAAGAGAATTCATTCGTAAATGTAGACTTCGTATTGGCGCCCATGGATTCGATCAGGATGACCGCATCCAGGACATCTCCATCTGCCTTTTCCAATGCATCCTTTGCCTGTCTATACGTGCAGCCCGTTCTTTCAATGACTTCATCAACGGCTTTTAAAGTGATTTCCATAAGTAATGTACCTCCTTTAAGATACTTTGATTGTATCATGAGTTCATATGACTGTCAACTATATTCTTACAGAAAAGGGCTATCGATAATAGCCCTCTTTCTTTATTTCATCATTTCTTTGATATCTACAGCGTTTCCTGTATGCGGTTTGTTCGGATCCTGACGATAAGCTTTTCTCTTCGCTCTCATCTCTTTTGCCTCAGCCGATCCGCTGTTCAGCAGGATCTTGACCGCTCTCGGTGCAGCATACTTGATGAGGCCTGTGACCTTATCTTCCGCAAAACGCATCGTGCTGGCTTCCGGCATATCTCTTCTCAGATGGATCGCATCGAATTCACATCTCGTCGTGCAGAGACCGCATCCGATACATCGGTTCGTATCGACGATCGTTGCACCGCAGCCCAGACATCTGGAAGCTTCCGTATGGACCTGTTCCTCCGTAAGGACGATACGGTTGTCCTTAAAGGAATAGGAAGCATCGATGCTTTCATCGACAGACGGTTCCTGACGGTCTGCTTCATCGTAGGAATCGATGGCGATATCGTGCTTGTTGAGTTCTTTGAAGAAACGTCTGTCTCTGCCTATCTCCTGATCGACATTGTTTTTGGAGACCTTTCTGGCGAGAGATTCCGCCGCTTCATGACCCTGGCCGATCGCATCGATGACGAACTTCGGACCGGTATAGACATCACCGCCGACGAAGATATCTTCTTCTTCAGTCTGATAAGTGAACTTATCGGCTACCGGATAATTGCCGTGCCAGTAAGTGACTTTGGAATCTTTTAAGAGATCGCCCCATTCGATAGCCTGACCGATCGCAAAGATGATCTTGTCGGCCTTGACTTCCATCGTGACGTTCTCATCGTATTTCGGATTGAACTTGCCGTTCTCATCGATCGTAGAGACACACTTCTTGAAGATGATGCCTGTCACTTTACCTGCTTCATCGACGAGGACTTCCTTCGGACCCCATCCCGCATTGATGACGACATTCTCTTCTTCTGCTTCCTTCTGTTCCTGTTTGGAAGCCGGCATCGTCTCTCTGCTTTCCAGACAGAACATCGATACCTTTTCCGGATGGAAACGGTGAGCTGTACGTGCACAGTCGATCGCTACGTTGCCGCCGCCTACGACGACGACTTCTCCGTCGATCTTCTGATCGTGGTTCTCGGAGGCCTTCTTTAAGAAGGAGACAGCGATATCGGTACCTTCCGCATGGTCATTGGCGACATTCGGATATCTTCCGCCCTGGCAGCCGATCGCGATATAGAAGGCTTCATAGCCCTGTTTTCTCAGTTCATCGATCGTGATATCCTTACCGACTTCAACGCCGCACTTGATCTCGACACCCAGTTCGCGGATGACGTCGATCTCTGCTTCCAAGACATCTTTCTCTAACTTATAGGACGGGATGCCGTACATCATCATGCCGCCCGGCTTCTCGTTCTTTTCGAATACCGTCGGATGATAGCCCATCGTAGCCAGATAGTAAGCACAGGATAATCCGGCAGGACCGGCACCGATGATAGCGATCTTCTGATCCCATTCACCGCTCACTCTGTTGATGACCTTCTTCGGTACATATCTCGTCTCTTTATTCAGGTCTCTATCTGCTAGGAACTTCTTGACTTCATCGATGGATACCGGTCTGTCGATCGTTCCTCTCGTGCAGGCATCTTCACAGCGCTTGTTGCAGACACGGCCGCAGATCGCCGGGAACGGATTTTCTCTCTTGATCAGAGCTAATGCTTCATCGTATCTTCCCTCTTTGGCCATCTTGAGGTATCCCTGTACCGGGACATGGGCCGGACAGGCTGCCTTACACGGAGATGTTCCGGTCTTGTGGGTATTGACACGTGCTGTATCGCGGTAGTTCTCATCCCAGGCATATTTGCCCCAGCGGATCTTATCAGGTAACGGCTGTTTCGGATATTCGACCTGTGTTCCGTCCTTCTTGCAAAGTTTCTGACCTAATTTGACGGCACCGGCCGGACATACTTCGACACAGCGTCCGCAGGCGACACATTTTTCCTTATCGACATGAGCTCTGTAGGCGGAAGCCGACATATTCGGCGTGTTGTATAACTGAGAAGTTCTTAAAGCGTTACAGATCTTGACGTTGCAGTTGCAGATATCGAAGATGTGATCTTCGCCGTCGATATTCGTGATCTGATGGACATAGCCGTTGTCTTCGGCTTTCTTGAGGATCTCCATCGCTTCATCATGAGTGATGTAGTGAGCTCTTCCGGTCTCAACGGTATAGTCGGCCATATCGCCTACCTGGATACACCAGTCATCGCAGTCATCCGTGCAGCCTTCTCCGAGAATTGCTCTCGAAGCACGGCAGGAACAGATACCTGCCGAGATGTGGCCTTCATATTTCTTCAGCCAGTAGGAGATCTTCTCGATCTTGACGGCTTCATTGCAGACGCTGACTTCCTTTTCGACCGGAATGACATGCATACCGATACCGTTTCCTCCCGGCATGATCATGGAGGTGATCTTCTCCAGAGGCAGGAACGTCATCTGTTCAAAGAAGGATGCGACCGGCGGATTCTTCTCGATACGGTCTACTGTCGAATTGAAAAGCTCGGCAGAACCCGGTACGAAATAGGAGACACGGTAGCGTATGTCTTTCGGAGCACCCTTGATCGGTCCGTTGTCATCGTAATGATCGCCATAGTCGTACTCTAAGAAACCATGGACGCATAATAATTCAATGGTCTTCCTGAATTCTTCATCGCTGAGCTGCGTATTCTTCGCACGCATCTCTTCGTAGGTGTACCACTTTCTCTGTTTCAGCGTAAGTGCGACATCTACTTCATTCTCCGTCAGGACTTCTCTGAGTCCCCAGTATTCCGGGTCCGTAGAACGGATCCCGCGGATCTTGTGTTCGACATTATCCGTGATTCTGCGCGCCAGTTTGGCGTACTTCTCCTTAAAGTCCTTTTCTCCTTCATATTTGGAGATGGTGGCAGGATTCTTTCGGTATATTTCCGGCATATTATTCTCCCTGCGGTATGATTTCCGCGTTCTTGCGATATCTATTCTATCGTATTTTAAATATTTAAGACAATAGAAAAAAGAGACCGTTTTCACGGTCTCTCAGTTCTTATTCTTTATCGGTCTTCTCTTCTGCAGGAGCAGCTTCTTCCGTATTGATATCGGTGACGATCTCTACATCTTCTGCCTTGACCAAACCGTTCTCTGTGGCAACGATGCTGCCGTCGATGATCCCGTCGATCTCCTCGGCCGTCAGGGTCTCATTGACCATTAAGGCATTGGCGATGCGTTCCAGTTCCTCTTTGTGTTCGAGGATGATCTTCTTGGCTTTCTCATGGCATTCGTCGATGATCTTACGTACTTCGACATCGATCTCATAGGCGATCTGTGAAGAAGCGTTGCTTGGAGAATTGTAGTCTCTTCCTAAGAAGACATTTCCGGAAGACTGATCATACTGGATCGGTCCGAGATCCGACATACCGTAGGTCGTGACCATCGATTTGGCGATACGGGTCGCGGACTGGATGTCGCCGCTGGCTCCGGTCGTGATGTCGTCGAAGAAGATTTCTTCAGCTGCACGTCCGCCCATATAGGAGGTGATCGTATCCAGCAGTTCGTTCTTGGAGTTGAGGATACGTTCCTTTCTCGGCATCAGCAGATTGTATCCGCCGGCAGAACCTCTCGGGATGATCGTCACTTTCTGGACGATGGAACCATCCGGCAGATTCAGACCGACGATCGCATGACCTGCCTCATGGTAGGCCACCAGTTTCTTCGTATGTTCATCATAGGTACGGGACTTCTTGGCCGGACCCATCATGACTCTGTCGATCGCTTCATCGAGCTGCTGCGTACCGATCTCTTCTTTATTCTCACGGACAGCCAGGATGGCTGCTTCATTGAGCACGTTCTTTAAGTCGGCACCCGAGAAGCCCGGAGTCCTTCTGGCCAGAGCCGCAAGGTCGATGCCTTCGGCCAGTTTCTTATCGCGGGCATGGACTTTCAGGATCTGTTCTCTGCCCTTGACATCCGGTAAGGATACCGTGATCTGACGGTCGAAACGTCCCGGTCTCAGCAATGCGGAATCCAGAACATCCGGACGGTTGGTCGCTGCGATGACGATGATGCCGGCATTGTCGGACATACCGTCCATCTCAACTAAGAGCTGGTTCAGGGTCTGTTCTCTTTCATCATG
>JAZPYW010000109.1:0-75545 GCA_045544415.1 Erysipelotrichaceae bacterium | reverse complement strand
GAGATGATGGAATCGATCAGCCAGGTGATCTCTTCTACCGCAAATACATCTTTGGCACTGATGCGGACATCGAGGTCGCTCAGATGCATAAAGGACTTGAGGCTTAATGCGGTATACGGCACATGGTGCTTGATGCAGATCGGGATCGTATATTCTTCCAGCTTCTCGGCGATCGGTTTCAGCCAGGCAGTGATCGGTTCGATCATCAGTTCTCTGGCTTCATCACTGCGCAGGTAGTTTGCGATCTCCCGTTCCAATTCGGTATTGGTGTCGGTGAGTTTCTCGATCTCGCCTTCACGCCATCTCTCGAATACCGGAACAGCGGTCTTGCGGATGATCGGCTTCGTCATCGTATCGACGATGTCTTTATAGAGTTCGGTGATATGTTCCTTGACGATATCCTCTACGACGGTGGAACGCTTGAGTTCTTCCAGATCTGCACGGAATTCCCTCAGTTCTTCATCGATACTTCCGGACCAGGCCAGACCGCGGGATACCGAGAACTCCGGTTCTGCCCCGGTAATGATGACCGATTCCGGGAAGATCTCCGAACACCACTGACGGATACCCGGCATCTTGGAGACACCTCCGGTCAGAAACAGCAGTTCCGGAGTCTTGCCGGTAATGGACTGACGGACATTGCGGAGAGAATTGAGGAAGACTTCCTTGAAGGAAGATCCATCCAGCTTGGCACTGGAACCTTCTTCCAGATGACGGGCTACCTTCTCATTCATCTCGATCTGCAGACGGACAGCCGGGAAGCTGTGACGGATCAGTACCGAATCACGGCATGGATGATCACGGAAATAATCGACATCGGAATAATATTTCTCTTTCAGTCTGCGGCAGGCGAATTCACAGTAGTTCTTCCAAGCCTCGGACTCTTCAAAGATCCTGCGGATCTTCTGCGGATTAGAGGAACTGTCGATCGCATAGTTCAGCAGAAGATCATCCATGATACCTCCGCCGAGATATACTTCGCCGCCGGTCTGCATCTCTACTTCCTTGCCGCTGTCGATATAGGCAAAGTCGGTCGTAGAAGAACCGATATCCACTACCAGCATCGGTCTTGAAAGGATATCATAGCCGATCTGAAGGTGTTTGGACTGACAGGCGGAGATCAGTGCCGCGCGTGACTCGGAGATCACTTTGACCGGAGGATAACCGGTCCTTTCAAAGATACTGCGGTAGCGTTCCCGGTCATTGAGATCCCAGCCGGCCGGACAGCCGATATAGAAACAGGAATCATCGTCATGGCGAAGGAGGTCTCCGGAACCATAGAGGGCTCCCAATACTCCGGCCGCAAAACTCTTGATGTCTTGTTCAACCGAAGGATCCTTTAGAAAACGGGACTTGAAACGCAGTTTGCGCTTTAAGGCATTTCGGGCATAACAGGCATTCTCCCCGATCAGCAGTGTACCGTCGGAAAGAGCCGCATAAGCCGTAATAAAACTCTTTACCCCTTCCACATCCAGTACAGTCGGGGCCATTTCACTGTTTTTCTCCAGCAGGGAGATCGCCGATTCGGCATCACCCAGGTCAAAACCGTAGAATCTCTGCATTACCAATTACCCGACACGATCCCTTTTTTCAGCAGATGTCCGTCTTTGACAAGTGCCGGACGGATCGTTTCCTTTCTTTCACCCGGTATGACATCGAACCAGCTGCGGTTCTCTTCACTGAATTCGAGGATCTCGATCCCTTTCTGATGGAGATAGAAGGAGAGTTTCTCCAGCTGATCGAGGGCGTATTCGCCGTCTTTGGAACGGGCAGCTTCCAGCAGGTCGCTGTACAGATTCAATGCATCATTGTCCTGAGGCTCTTCCTTCGCTTCCTCGCGCTGACGTTCTTCCAGGCGCTGCAGCGACATCGCTTCCGAGATATTCCGGTCGACGATCAGCAGTACCGAACGAAGAGACTGATAGATCCGGTTCGGATCGATGCGGTTCTCGGCTTTCAGCTGTTTATCGGAATAGACAGCGCTTTTCTTTTTGGTGAAAAAGAGACCGGACAGGAAGAGGAAGATCAGTCCTGCGGCGAAACAGACGGCGATCATCGGTGTCGTCATGACCTGACGAAGGGCTTCATCGCTTCCGGTCATCACGATCACAGCTGCGATCGGCAAAGCGATCCCGGCGATCAGAAGCAGGATGGAAGGAAGACGGACCTTCTTCTTTTCTTCCGTCAGCAGTTTTCCTCCCTGTTCCCAGATCTTTGTCTCTCCGATGCAGTCGAGAAAGGAAGCAGACATACGGGCTGTCTGCAGCATCCTTGAAGCACAGCGGCGTTCATGATCGCTGCTGCATCCCTCATTGTACTGATAAAGGAGACGGTCCAATTCCGACTCGATGACCGGTATGACCCGTTCTGCAGTACCAGCCTGCTGAAGACTGGCGAGAAGGCGTTCCCGGTCATTCTCAAGGTATTCCTGTAAACGCATAGTACTCTCCTTTGTGAAAGATTCGTTCTATCTATTCATAGAAATAATAAAAGTTTTATTGAAAAGCTGCATCGATCACATGAGATACCAGTACCGATGTAGTAACAGATCCCACACCTCTCGGTACCGGAGTGATCTTATCGACGATCTCATCTGCTTCTTCAAAGAGGACATCTCCGCAGATCTTTCCTTTTGCTTCGTTCCAGGAGATCCCGACATCGATGACGGTCTGTCCGGGAGAGAAGTATTCCTTCGTGAAATATTCTGCTTTTCCGATCGCCGTGATGACGATATCCGCTCTTTTTGTGATATCGGAAAGATCTTTTGTCCTGGAATGACAGAAAGTGACGGTCGCATTTTTCTCCATCAGCAGCATCCCCACAGGTTTCCCGATGACGAGAGAACGTCCGATCACGACAGCGTTCTTTCCGCTGAGTTCTATTCCATAGTGATCCAGGATCTCCAGTACGGCTTGAGCAGTACATGGAGGAAAGGAAGCTTTCTTACCGGTGAAGATACCTCCGAGAGAGATATCGGTACATCCGTCGATATCTTTTTCCGGGGAAATAGAATTCCTCGCTTTTTCATTATCCAGATACTTCGGAAGAGGACGGAACATGAGGATCCCGTGTACGGAATCATCATGGTTAAGATCATTCAGGGTCTGATAGAAATCTTCTATTGAGACATCGCCCGGAAGGATGACTTTCTTTACCGATACTCCGGTCATCTCGCAGCGTTTGACGGCACCCCGTTCATAGGAGAGATCTTCTTCCCTCTCTCCTACCCGGACGATCGCCAAGGTCGGAGTGATCCCTCTGTCGATGCATTCCTGCAGTTTCTGTTTATTCTTTTCCGTGATCGCATCAGCGACCGCTTTTCCCTTCAGCAGTTCAGCCATTAGTCAGCCTCCGGATGATCTGTTCATAACAGACATCAGCTCTTGGACCGTATTCTTCCAGAAGAGCCTTCATTTTCGCGTCAACTTCTTCCGCATAATCCCTGTCTTTCATCAGACGGGTATTGACGAGGACATTCATCGCTGCCCCGTACATGGCGCCCTTTGCCAGAACGACAGAAGTACCGGCATCGGATACCGAGATCTTGGAGCCGATCTCTGCCAGACGTTCATCGAGCTCAATGACCCGTGCACAGAGTTCCGCAGTCAGGAACGGAGGCTTTGCAGCCTCTTTCAGGCAGTTTTCCAGGATGATATCTCTCTGCGGATCATCCTTGGATATCGAATAGGCGTGGGAAAGAGGGTAGAAGGCATCCGCATCTCCCTGTATCCCGTCTAATAATTCGATGCGCAGTTCTTCTGCTTTCTTCATGATCTCCCGGATCTCTTCTTCATACTGAAGATAGGCTTTCTTTCCGGAAGTGAGACTGGTGACCATCCCGGCTAAAGATGCAGCTAAAGCACCGGCCAGTGAAGAGACGCCTCCGCCTCCCGGTACCGGTTCTTTGGATGCGGTCATACGGGTGAAATCATCTAAAGATAATTCGATCATAAGTCACCTCAAAAGAGTCCGCTGATGACGCCGTTCTCATCGACGTCGATCTTTTCGGCAGCCGGCACTTTCGGTAATCCCGGCATCGTCATGATGTCTCCGGTCAGTGCGACCAGGAAGCCGGCACCGGCAGAGACTTTGACATTGCGGACTGTGATATGGAAACCTTTCGGAGCACCTAATAATTTCGGATCATCCGAGAAGGAATACTGTGTCTTGGCAATACAGATCGGCAGATCTCCGTATCCGAGTTCTGTCAGCTGCTGTATCTGTTTCTTTGCGGCAGGGAGGATATCTACACCATCCGCATGATAGATCTTACAGGCAATATCATTAAGTTTCTGTTCAATGGAATCATTCGTATCGTAGGCGAACCGGAAATCGTTCTCCTCTTCGCATAAGCGGACGACTTCTTCCGCCAGGGCTTTTCCGCCTTCACCGCCCTTGGCCCATACTTCGGATAAGGCGACATGGATACCCAGTTCTTTACATTTCTCTTCGACGAGTTTCAGTTCTACATCGGTATCAGTTGTAAAGGCATTGATCGCGACGACACAAGGCAGATGATAGACGTCTTTGATGTTGGAGAGGTGCTGAAGAAGGTTCGGAAGTCCTTTTTCCAGGGCAACCAGGTCTTCTTTCTGCAGATCTTCTTTCTTTGCGCCGCCATGAAGCTTGAGGGCACGTACGGTAGCGACCAATACGACGGCATCCGGATGAAGACCGGCTTTACGGCACTTGATGTCGAGGAATTTCTCGGCACCTAAATCGGCACCGAATCCGGCTTCCGTTACCGCATAATCTGCCAGTTTCAGAGCCATCTTTGTGGCCGTAACGGAGTTGCAGCCATGGGCGATATTCGCAAAAGGTCCACCATGCACAAAGGCAGGGGTACCTTCTAAAGTCTGGACGAGGTTCGGCTTGAGCGCATCCTTCAGCAAAGCCGTCATGGCGCCTTCGGCCTTGAGGTCATGAGCAGTGACCGGTTTATTGTCGTAGGTATAGGCGACGACGATCTTTGAGAGTTTCTCTTTCAGATCCGGGATGTCGGATGCCAGACAGAGCACAGCCATGACCTCGGAAGCGACAGTGATATCGAAACCGTCTTCTCTCGGGGTGCCGTTGGTCCTGCCTCCCAGTCCGTCGACGATAAAGCGCAGCTGGCGGTCATTCATATCGACTGCTCTCTTCCAGGTGATCCTCCGCGGATCGATATTCAGGGCATTACCCTGCTGGATATGGTTGTCCAGCATTGCCGCAAGGAGGTTGTTGGCGGCACCGATCGCATGGAAGTCTCCGGTAAAGTGGAGATTGATATCTTCCATCGGTACTACCTGGGCATAGCCTCCTCCGGCTGCACCGCCTTTGATGCCGAAGACCGGACCTAAGGACGGTTCCCGCAAGGCGACGACGACTTTTTTGCCGATACGGCGTAAGCCGTCTGCCAGACCGACCGTTGTAGTCGTCTTTCCTTCACCGGCAGGTGTCGGATTGATGGCGGTGACCAGGATCAGTTTTCCGTCTTTCTCTTCTTTTCTATCTTTTAACAGGCGGTAGTCTACCTTGGCCTTATAGCGTCCGTAGAGCTCGAGATATTCTTCATCGATCCCTGCTTCTTCCGCTACTTCGGCGATATTCCGTTTATTACACGCCTGAGCGATCTCTATATCTGTCATAATGAACTCCCTGACTTATTTTTTATTCTGAGTCTTTTCTTCTTCCTTGATACGTTCTTCTTCTTTTTCGATACTGATCTCTTTATGCAGCAGCATCGTGATCGCGCCTCGCAGAACGACAGTAGCGCCGAGAACGATGAGATCTTCCTTACTGTGGACGACGACCGTATGCAGGATCTCACCTACCAGCAGGAAACCTAATGCTTCGGAGGTACCGATATCCAGCATCAGCTTGACGTTTTCTCTTTTCTTCAGCCAGCCGATAAAGCAGGTCACGGAAGTATAGATCAGAACGACGAGGCCGAAGAGGACCGTGATCGGGGAAACGACTTCAACGATGTCGACCAGAACCGTATTCAGAAATGTTTTTACAGTTTCCATATGATTCTCCCTTATGCGTTATCCGCGACTTTGCGGATGATGGTCTGTATGAGCTTTGAAGATTCTCTAAGTTCTTCAACGACGACGTATTCGTAGCGTCCGTGCGCGTTTCGGTCTCCGTTACCGATATTTGGACAAGGAAGTCCCCGGAAACAGAGCTGAGCGCCGTCGGTTCCTCCTCTGGCAGCTTCTCTCTTCGGCTCATGTCCGAGTTCCCGGATCGCATCCAGAGCGTATTTGCTGACGCTCGGATACTGATCGACGATCTCTTTCATGTTCCGGTACTGATCCTTCAATTCAACGATGCAGGTACCTGCTCCGTAGCGCTCGTTGAGGAAGGTCTCGATATCTCTCATCAGCTTCTTCTTTCCTTCGAGTTTTCCGGCATCGTGGTCTCTTAGGATGTACTGGATCACCGCAGAATCCATGGAACCGTTCAGATCGGTGATGTGGATGAAGCCGTCATAGCCTTCGGTATGTTCCGGACGCATATATCCCGGCAGCATCCCGTGGAACTCATGGGCGACATTCAATGCATTGATCATCTTGTCTTTGGCAGAACCCGGATGGATGGAGAAACCCTGTATCCGAACGACGGCCTGTGTCGCATTGAAGGTCTCATCGCAATACGCCGAGACATCTCCTCCGTCGACCGTATAGGCAAAGTCCGCATGGAAGGCATCCAGATCGAAGGAATGGACTCCGGTACCGATCTCTTCATCCGGTGTAAAGGCGACAGCGATCTCGCCGTGCGGGATGGTAGGATCATCTTTTAATACCTGCAGAGTATCCATGATGGCGGCGATACCGGCCTTATCATCTCCTCCTAAGAGAGTAGTACCATCGGTGACGATGAGGGTCTTTCCCTTATGCAGAGGAAGTTCCGGAAAATCGGATACTTTCGCAGTGACGGTATCGGAAAGGACGATATCTTCTCCGTCATAATTCTCTATGATGCGCGGCTGCACATTCGTACCGCTGTAGTCCGGAGCCGTATCCATATGGGCAATAAATCCGACAGTAGGGACTTTATGATCGATATTGGAAGGAAGGCGTCCGTATACGAAGCAGTCATCGGTGAGGACCGCATCTTCCAGGCCGAGTTCCTTTAATTCTTCCACAAGCACTCTCGCAAGATCGAACTGGATCGAAGTCGAAGGAGTCACATTCTCGTTGTTCGGATCACTCTTGGTGTCGATCTTCACATAGTGCAGAAATCTTTCTATGATATCCATAAACAGCACCTCTTTATATATAATATTATACTTATTTAAACCATATTATTCCGTTCATAAGTGAAAGGAACTTTCAGGTGATGAAAATATCGGCCTTTTATAGTAAAATGAGTTCATTGTTAAGAGAGGAAAAATTATGGGAGATAGATTTGACGCGAAATACTTGAAAGATGTAGATGCGATGCACTTTATTATGCCGTTCATGTATCCGGACCGCTGTGATAACCAGGCATATTTTACCTTTAAGATCGATCTGACGAACCTGAATGAATATATCGCAAAGAGAAATGCCGAGAACCCGGATTATAAGTATAACCAGTATCAGGCTATCGTTACTGCTGCTTTGAAGATCATCACGCTGCGCTCCAAACTGTCGATGTTCATCCACAACCGCAAGATGTACCGCCGCAATGAAGTCAGTGCTGCATTTACGGTCAAACAGGAATTCACGGATAACGGAGGAGAAGTATTATGCTTCATCCACTCCAAACCGGAATGGACCATCGATGATGTCCACAATGAGATCAAGAGACAGTTATTGAAGCTGAAACAGAAAGAATACCGTGATGAATCTTCCGGTTTCATGGACAAGTTCAACGCACTTCCGAAGTGGATCTCGAGGCCGGCTCTGCGCTTTGTCTGCTGGCTGGAAAAGAAGAGTCTCATTCCAAAGGCACTCATCGAGACCGATCCGTATCATTCTTCTGTCGTATTAGCCAATTTAGGTTCCATCGGGCTTCCTACCGGTTACCATCATCTGACCAACTGGGGCACTACGTCCATCTTCATCGTCGTCGGTGAATACGGGAAACTGCCGTTCTTTGAGAATGAACAGGTGACCTTCAAGGATGCAGTAGAACTCGGCTTTACGATCGATGAGAGAATTGCCGACGGCTACTACTTCTCGAAGTCCATCAAGATGATGAAACTGTTCTTAGAGAATCCGGAACTCCTGGAGAGACCGCTCAATGAGAAACTGAGCGATGAACTCTGGGCTAAGATCAACATGAAATAAGTCTATTCAACAAAAAGGCTCGCACGATGTGCGGGCCGTTTTTGTTTATGTAAGGGGGTTCCTTAATTAACGGGCTACTTTTTCTCTCATGGTGTAGAAAGCCTGAGGGTTGTCCTCGTTGAACTTTCTGACCTGTTCCGGAGTGAAGCCTTCGTCTAAGAGACGAGGTAAGAATTTGTCGTGGATCCAGTTCCAGCCCGGTCCGCCGCCATACTGAGGATGATGGGACTTCTTGCCCATATCGTTACACAGCATGATCTTATCTCCGTAACCTTCATCGCAGAGTCTTCTGATGAGGTTTACTCTGACTTCATCAGTGTAGTATTTTGCTTTACCAGGTCCGTCATAGATCAGGTAGCAGCCTTTTTCCAGGATCTTCTTGTGGAGCCAGAAATCAGGGTTTCTGTCCATATGTGCACAGCAGAATCTGGAGAGATCCATACCTTCGGATTCAACGATCTCGATCTGTTCAAGAGCGTATGTACCGACTTCTGTATGAGTGTGCATCGGAACACCTGTCAGCATGGAAGCACGGGCACCGGCTCTCATGCAGATCTCCTGTAATGGAGTGATATACATATACATGGAAGCACCTTTGATCCATCCGGCTTTGATGTCTGTACCATCGATACCTTCTTCGATCTCTTTTACGAAGATATCCGTTACTTCTTCGACCGATTTATTAGCGAGGTTGGCAACATTCAGTTTTCCGTCTTTGACCTGTTCCTTGACCATACCGGTACAAGCGAGGATGTTGACACCGGTCTGCTTGGATACGGTGTATAAACGTGCAACATCACGTCCGTCAGTAGAAGTCGGGTTGGCATCTACGAGTGTCTTGCCGCCGACAGCAGCGAATTTCTTGACCATATCCAGCTGCTCGTCCCAGCGCCATAAAGACCATTCGATATCCGGATGTCCATGTCCTGCAACATCCATAAATACATGTTCATGAGGCATTGTGAAACCGAGTTCTTTAGCATCGATATCGCCTAAAACAGTTCTAACTTTACCCATTTGATTTCCTCCGTTTTTCTAACTTAAGGATAAGATAATCGATAGGCATCTTCAATAACAGCGGGGCAATTAACACTTTTTCCTAATTTGAACAAATGTGCAAATAGTTCATTTGTCGAAATGGTTCCCAACACATTGAATTTCCGTTTTATGAAAGATTACCATTTATTTGTAGGAGGCAGAACTATGCAAAATTTTGTTTTCAGCGTGCCGACAAACCTGGTATACGGTGTAGATACGCACAAACAGGTAGGCACTTGGATCTCGAATTATGGAGTCAAGAAAGTATTATTCGTTTATGACAGCGGCAAGTTCCTGGTAGAAAGCGGACTGCTGGATGAAGTACGTCAGTCCCTGAAAGATGCCGGACTGGAAGTTTCCGAACTTACCGGTGTACAGCCGAATCCGGTACTCAGTCTCGTACATAAGGGCGTCGCTCAGGCGAGAGAAGCCGGAAGCGAATTCGTCTTAGCGTTAGGCGGAGGCAGCACGATCGATACATCTAAAGCGATTGCGGCAGGTGTCCCGTATGATGGTGATGTCTGGGATTACTTTGCGAATGCGATCGGTGTCCATCCGGTCTTTGAAGCCTTACCGGTCGGTGTCATTCTGACGATCTCCGCAACAGGTTCTGAATCCAATGCGGGAACGATGATCACGAATGAAGAACTGCAGGTCAAATACGGCTGCGGCGGTCCGGCTCTCTATCCGAAGTTTGCGATCATGAATCCGCAGATCACGACTTCTTTACCGCCTTATCAGACAGGCGCTGGTCTCTGCGATATGTACAGCCATGTGGCCGAGAGATATTTCTCCAATACTCCGGATACCTATGTTATCGATGCGATGGCGGAAGGCGTCTTCCGTACCGTACGCGAGATCGGACCGAAGATCATGGCCGACCCGAAGAATGTGACTTTACGGGGAGAAGCGATGTGGTGTGCCAGCGTTGCCCATAACGATATCGTCGGTGTCGGCAGAGAACAGGACTGGGCAAGCCATGACATGTCCTATGAATTATCCAGTATCTACAATCTGACACACGGTGCAGCCGTTACGATCATGATGACGGCCTGGATGAAATATGTATACAAACACGATCTGGATCGTTTCGTCCGTTATGCCAAGTATGCCTTAGGCATGGACGTCGAAGGAAAAGACAAAGAGACTGTTGCCAGAGAAGCTGTTGAAGAGACGGAGAGATTCTTCAAGAGTATGGGCATGCCGACGAGAATGTCGGAAGCCAATATCCCGGGTGACCGTATCGAAGAGATGGCTGAGAAGTGCGTTCTCAACCGCGGTACGATCGGTGCCTTTGTGAAACTGGATAAAGATGCGATCGTTGAGATCTATAAATTAGCTCTGTAGGAGGAAAATATGAAACTAACGAATGTACTGGAGAAAAGGATCTACCCGGTAGTAGAACCGATCAAGAATTATGCGGAAGGTGTTGAGAAGAAACTCAATAACCTGACAGTCGTCAATGAACTCTGGGATGATCCGACTGTTGATGATATCTCTGCCGTATTCCGCAGAGTAGAAGTAAACGGACCGGAAGGCGAACCGGTACCGGAAGCCTTTACGAAGAACCCGGATACCGAGATCCTCGTAGGATCCTTCATTCCGTTCTCTTCCGAAGGTATGGATGCCTTTGACAATCTAAGAGTCATCGGCGTCGTACGTGCCGGTATGGAAAACCTCAACATCAAGGCAGCTACCGAAAGAGGGATCGCTGTCGTCAATGCGGCCGGCAGAAACGCGGATGCCGTATCGGATTTCACGATCGGTATGATGCTGTGTGAAGCCAGAAACATCGCCAGAGCTCATCATTCCATCGTAGAAGGCGGCTGGCAGCTGAACTTTGCAAACAGCGCCTATACACCGGATATGCGCGATAAGACCGTCGGTCTCTTCGGCTTCGGCTATATCGGAAAACTGGTCGCGGAAAAGCTGTCCGGTTTCCATGTCCATGTGATCGTCTACGATCCATATTTAACAGAAGAAGCAGTAAAACCGTTTGGTGCTAAATTAGTCGATAAAGAAACGTTATTCAAAGAATCCGATTTCGTCTCCGTCCATGCGAGACTGACTCCGGAAAATCATCATGTCATCGGAAAGAATGAGTTTGCCCTCATGAAACCGACAGCCTTCTTCGTCAATGTTGCCAGAGCAGGCCTCGTCGATTACGATGCATTGCTGGAAGTATTACAGAATAAGAAGATCGCCGGTGCAGCACTGGATGTCTTCGAAGAAGAACCGATCGGAGCCGATGATCCGTTCCGCAAACTGGACAACGTCACACTGACGACGCACAGAGCCGGTTCTACATTAGATGCAGCACTGAACTCTCCGAGACTCGTATTCGAACGTATCCAGGAACTCATCAGTACCGGAAAAGCTCCGGGTCTCGCAAATCCGGAAGTTCTGAAGAACGAAGCATTTGAAGAATGGAGAAAGAACGCCAAGGAAACACTTGGTCTATAAGGAAAGGGGTACAGAATGGATTTAGGGTTAAAAGGTAAAGTAGCGATCGTTACCGGCGGCGGTGCCGGTATCGGTGAAGGAATGTGTGAAACATTTGCAGAAGAAGGATGCAATGTCGTCATCGCCGATTTCCGTCCGATCGAAGACACGGAAGCGCAGGCTAAGAGACTGGAAGAACAGTATGGGATCCAGGCTTTAGCTGTCAAGATCGATGTTTCGAAAGAAGAAGACGTCAAGAAGATGTTTGAAGCAGCTGTCGAGAAGTTCGGTACAGTCGATATCCTGATGAACAACGCCGGCAAGATGGGTGTCAACAAGATCGAAGATGTTACGATCGAGACACTGAGAAAGTTCGAAGCCGTCAATATCGAAGGCATCTTCCTTACCTGCAAGGAAATGGTCAAACTGCACAGAGAACAGGGAAGAAAGAATTCCTGGATCTGCAACACCGTATCCAAGTCTGCCTTTACGACGAACTCCGGAGGCAACTCTCCGTATATCGCCACCAAGGGCGCTGTCGCTTCCTTTACGAGAGGTCTTGCGACAGAAGTCGGTAAAGAAGGTATCTATGTCAACGGTATCATTCCGGGCTATGTCCTGACGGAAACGATCAAGAACATCCCGAACGGAAAAGAGAGAAGCGAAGCGATGAAGAAGATCATCCCGATCGGCAGAGAAGCTGAACCGAAAGAGGTCGCAGATGTCGCAGTATTCCTCTGTTCCCCGAGAGCCTGCCAGGTCATGGGCGTCCTGATGGATGTCACCGGCGGCACGATGCTGTAAGAAAAAGAAAGAAAGAAGATTATAAAAAATGAGGCTCACGATTGTGAGCCTCATTTCTTATAGAGTGTTTACACTGTTCCGTGAGGAACAAACACTACCCGCTATGCGGGTATGCGACAAGGGTTATACAAAGAATGTCACCTTTCCTTACAATAGAGGTGTTCAGGCTCTATTGGAAGAAAGGAAAGGTGACATTCATATTATATGGCAAAACAGCACAACTCTTTAGCTCATACCCGCTGGATGTGTAAATATCACATCGTTTTCATACCCAAATACCGCCGCAAGGTGATCTACAATCAGCTGAGGAAAGATATCTCGAAGTATATCAGCACTCTGTGCCGGTATAAGGGAGTAGAGATCATTGAAGGGCACATGATGCCCGACCATGTCCATCTCGTTTTGTCCATACCTCCGAAGATGTCGGTCTCGAACTTCATGGGATACCTGAAAGGAAAATCTTCTCTGATGATTTTCGAGAATCACGCCAATCTGAAATACAAATTCGGAAACCGGAAGTTCTGGGCGGAAGGCTACTATGTCTCAACGGTCGGACTCAACGAAGCGACAGTCATCAGATATGTCCAGGAACAGGAGAAAGCAGACATAGCCCTGGACAAACTCAGTGTAAAGGAATACGAGGATCCGTTCAGCAGACCTTCACAGACAAAGCTCCTTTAGGAGCAGACGGCCACAGAGGCAATACGCAATGGAGCCTGAACTCCTTTCGATCAGGCAGCGCCTTGAGACGCTGCGGAGAAGCCCAAGCCTTACAGGCTTAGAGAAAACCACCCGTTATCACGGGTGGTGGTTATTGCCACCGTTTGACAATTATGGTCTACTAT
This sequence comes from Erysipelotrichaceae bacterium, assembly GCA_045544415.1. Taxonomy (GTDB): domain Bacteria; phylum Bacillota_I; class Bacilli_A; order Erysipelotrichales; family Erysipelotrichaceae; genus Colivicinus. The sequence goes on along the minus strand of JAZPYW010000109.1, from coordinate 62,158 downwards.
TGTAGACTATAACTGTCTACAGATGTAGACTGTGCATTGGAGTCGAACTATATTTAAAACAAGGAGGGAAAATAAAAAAGTTCGTATCTATTCTATTTGCATTGCTGCTGGTATTCGGTTTTTCAATGAATATGATCTGCGCCGAAGAATCGGATACTCCGGAGAAACCTATCGAGCTGGACGAATATGTAGCTCACGGTGTATATCGCTATACAGATCATACTATTATTTTCTCTTCCGGATATCTCATAGTCCGAGTTACGGTCAACGGTTCGGTTGGGACTGATTCTTCCGGAAATATCGTCTATTATGATCTGCCTGTTTCAGCGTCTCTTAACGATGGCGAACACGTTTCTTCGGCGTCATGCTCTGCTGCGGTGACAAGCGTAGTCAATCATGGTTCATATATAACGCTGAATTATAAAGTTTATGCATATGGAAATGGACAGTCTTTGAATCAAAGCGGTTCATTTACCATATATTGATACCAGTTAAAGAATTATAATTCCATGAAATATAACAATTTACAAAAAACCGATTCTTAAGGAGCAACAATAATGAAACTGACTGATACGGAAATGCTGTTTATGAATATCATCTGGGATAGAGAACCTCTGTCCTCTAAGGAACTCGTACAGAGATGTGAAGAGAGATTCGGCTGGAAAAAGTCGACTACCTATACGTTTCTCAAGCGCCTTTCCGAAAAGGGTGTCCTGGAAAACAAGGATTCCATCGTCTCTTCCATCGTGAAGAGGGAAGAAGTCCAGAGGATGGAATCGCACAACGTGATCGATGTCAGTTTCAACGGTTCTCTTTCCGGTTTTGTGACGGCCTTCCTTTCCGGCAACAAGATCTCCCGGGAACAATACGAGGAGCTGATTCGCATCATCAATGAGAATAAAGAGGAGTAGAAGATGATGAGATACATATTCTACCGGGTGGTCATGATCTCGATCGAGATCATACCGCTCGTACTCGCTGTATTTCTGCTGAGGTCCTTCACAAAAAGAAGGTCTTCTCAAGTCAGCTATCTGATGTGGATACTGGTATTTCTCCGTTTACTGCTTCCGTTTCACATCAGCACAGCTCATGAAACCGTTCTTTCCGCAAATATCGGAAGGGTATCCGATACGGTATCTGATCTGAACGGTATCTCTTCCGGTGTTCTTATTCCTTCACAGACAGGAAGAACACCATCCTTATATGACTTGTTCCTGTATCTGTGGATCACCGGGATGATCGTCTTCTTCGTTTATCAGATCGTCAATGAATTCCTGCTGAGAAGGAAACTGCATCATGCGATCAGGGAGAGAGATAATATCTGTCTTTCCGAGAATGTCGAGACGCCATTCGTTCACGGGTTCTTCACCCCGAAGATCTACCTTCCGATCAGTACTGATGAAGATTATAAGAAAATCGTCCTGGCACATGAAGAGGTCCATATCCAAAGAAAAGACTACCTGGTCAAGAGCTTGGCCTGTCTGCTGACCGGGATACACTGGTTCAACATCTTCGTATGGATCGCCAACCTGTTTCTGATCAGAGACATGGAAAGATCCTGTGATGAACGGGTCATTGAGGAAAACGGGATCGAAAAAGCAGATTACTGCAGAGCACTGGCAGATACCGCATATCCCGCAAAGGGATACGGACCGGCTTTCCGCGGCGGCGAACTGAAAGAAAGGATCGTGAATGTCATGAATCATAAAAAACAAAGCAGGATCTTCTTCGCAGTCTGCGCTGTGATCACCGCTCTGGTATTCCTGCCGTTCCTGTTCAATCATAATCAAAGAGACTATATCAAAGGTTCCTTCCAGCAGCGAAATGCCGGTCAGTCCAAGGAGATCACTCTTTCTTCAACAGGAATAACATTGTCCTGGCCTGTCGAGGATCCGGTCATATCCTGCGACTATGGCTGTTATTTGGGACATAGAGGGGTCGATATCACGGAGGATCATCTCCACAAAACCGGAAAGGTCTATTCTACAGCACCGGGTGAAGTCGTGGAGACAGGATATAACGATACTGACGGCAACTATGTCGTGTTGAAACATCTGAACGGTTATTACAGCTTCTACAGTCATATGGATGAGGTAATAGTCTCAGAAGGTGAAAAAGTAGACGGAGTGATCGGCGAGATGGGAGATACAGGACTCAGTTCCGGAGTGCATCTCCACTTCGCGGTGTGCGATCAGAATTACAGCTATATCTCTAATATCTCAGAGCTTCTAGCAAACCGTTAGTATGAAAAAGGTCTTCGCTGAAGATCTTTTAAAATAATGCGGCATCGCAAAACAAACTTATATAATGGATTGGGAAAACGTTTATCTGTGAGAAAAGAAAGCTATCGCATTGAAGAAGATACTCTGTATGTATATGATTTCCGGGAACAGCCGGACTATTTTCGTAACGGAGGGTTTGACGGGATACGGAAGATCGTATTTGCGGAGGATATCGAAGTCATACCGATGGCTTCTGTACAGATGTACCGGGATCTGGAAGAGATCGTATGGCCGAAGAAACTGAGAGTCATCGAAAGCAATTCCTTTATGGACTGCAGTTCTTTACGGGAACTGAGATTTCCGGAAGGATTGGAAGTCATCGGCGAGAGCGTCTTTCATGAAGCGGAGAAGGTAAGAGAGATCTTCATTCCTTCTACTGTAAAAGAGATCGGCAGCGGTTCATTCTACTTCGGAGATGAAAGCAGACTCCTTTCGATCGCTGTGTCCGAAGACAATCCGTACTACTGCGATATCGACGGTGTTCTCTTTACGAAAGATAAGTCTGTTCTCATCAAGTATCCTTCTGCCAGGAGAAAGAACTCCTATACTGTTCCGGAAACGGTCCGTAAGATCTGCGACAGTGCCTTTGCGCACAGTCATTACCTGCATCATATCTTTCTTCCGGAAGGACTGAAGATCCTGGAATCCTCGGTATTCAGCTTTTGTACACAGCTGGAAGAACTGATCCTGCCGGAATCGGTAGAAGGGGTCCCTTCCTATGCCTTCTTCTGCTGTAAAAATCTGAGAAAGCTCATTCTTCCGGAATATGCGGAATACCTCGGCTATGAATCCATCTGCAACATCGATCAGCTGGAAGAAGTGAGACTCCCGAAAGGGATCAACTGTATCGATTATGCGGCAGCAGGCGGAAACAGGAAACTGAAGGAGCTCATCATCCCGGAAGGAGTAAAGGAATTGAACAACAGCGCACTGATCGATGATACATCCTTGGAAAGAGTGATTCTTCCTTCAAGTCTGGAAGAGATCTGGGATCATGCGTTTCAAAGATGCCGGAAGCTCAAAGAGATAGAGATACCGGAGAATGTGCGTTATATAGATGATGAGGCTTTTCTCGGCTGCAGCGGTCTCAGGAAGATCGTCCTGAAGACGGAACAGATATGCGATGACCGTTTTCTTCCGGAGGATATCCGTGAGAAGGTGAAGATAGTATATGCATATAAGAAAGAAACAAGGACGATATAATAAAGGAGAATAAGGAGGTCATTATGTATATCTATAAATCGGAAATACTGAAAGTCGGCAGCAAGCTCTGGTCCGACAAGGCGAATGAAGATGATCTGGTCCTGCTGGATGAACTGATCAATCAGCGGGCATCGGAAGGATGGGAGTTAGTTACCTATGACTATATGGCGACATCCACACAGGTCAGAGGAGCCTTCGTCCTCACCTTCAGAAGATAATAAAAGAGTCCCGGGCATATACCCGGGACTTTGTATATATTCGATTATTTACGGTCGATCTTGCCGCCGAGTTTTTCGAAGAGCTCGTCGATCTCGGCATCGTTGAGGCCGTATCCGCAGTCGGCATTCTTGATGTGGTCCTGCAGCTGGGAATAGGTCACTAACGGTGTCGTGATATGGATCTCATGAGTATCGCAGTCATCGCCGATGGCTACGACTTTCTCGGTATACTTTCCTTCTGTGACTTTACGCAGATGGGTATCGAACTCTCTCAGGGTCGTGATCGGATTCGGGATCTTATATCTCTTCTTACCGTCTTTTCCGTCTCTCGTCACGAACCAGTTTCCGCTATCGCCGCCCTTGACGACACCGTGCGGATTGACATAGTCGATGACGAGGATGCCTTTGGAGTGGATCAGGGTCACGATCTGGTTGACCAGTTTCCCTTCCTTATCGGAGATGTTGGAATAGACCAGACGGTGATAGCCGATCAGTTTCTTCAGGAGTCCGGATTTGGAGGCATCCCGGAAGACGTTCAGTTTATAGAAGTAATCGATCAGATAGTTGTCATAGAGATGCGGGAATATCGATGTCCTGTATTTTTTATAGCCGATCAGGGCCCTCATGAGGAATACCAGGACCATGAAGGTGACGATGACATAGAGGAATACAGACATATTGGAATTGGAGGACGTAGCCTCCGCGACTTCTTTCAGCATAATATAAACCCCCTGAATAATCCCATTTTAACAGAAAGCAGGAGAAATTCCTGCTTTATCTGTATATATCCTTATAGAGTTTTGCCATATCTTCTACCGTGACTTCCTTGATGGTATTGGAAGGAGAACCGGAAGCGTAGGCATCGTGAGACATCTTATCGATATAGGAGAAGTAGGTATCCTTATCGATACCGAATTCGGACATCGTCTGTACATGCAATGCCTCTAAGAGTTCATGCAGGGCATCTAAGAAGATGTGGGTAGCGGTGATATCGTCTTTATCGTTGGTAAGACGTAAGTATCGGGCGATATTGCCGAAGCGGTCATAGGCACCGTCGGCTACGAAGTTCATGCATCCTTCTAACAGCATCGCGTTGCTTAAGCCGTGCGGGACATGGAAGAGAGCGCCTAACGGACGGGACATTCCATGGACGATCGTGACCGAGGAATTGCTGAAGGAGATACCGGCTTCTAAAGCAGCCAGAGACATCTGGATACGGGCTTCTACGTCCGATCCGTTCTCGTAGCAGCGCAATAAGTTCTTGAAGATACGGTCAATGGCACTCAGCGCAAACGTGTCGGAGAGAGGCTGAGACTTCCTTGATGTATAGGATTCTACTGCGTGGCATAAGGCATCGATACCGGTATTGGCTGTGACGCTCTTCGGTGCGGTAAGGGTGAAGGCAGGATCGATGATGGCCAGTTTCGGCATCAGGCAGGCTCCTGTCAGCAGCATCTTTACACTCGTAGCCGTATCGTTGATGATCGTGAACTTGGTCGCTTCCGATCCGGTACCGGCTGTCGTAGGAATGGCAGCCAGGAACGGCATCTGTACATCGATGAGCTTGCCCATATGGGAAGATAACGGGGAATCATCGGCTAAGAGAAGACCGACGGCTTTGGCGGTATCGATCGGAGAACCTCCGCCTAAGGCGATCAGGAAATCGCAGTGATTGGTCACATAGGCATCTCTGGCTTCCTTGACGACGATATCGTTCGGTTCGAAGTTAACACCGGAGAATACCGCATAATCGACTCCGTGCTTGTCTAATACATCTTCCAGAAGCTTCGCATTTCCGAGTTTCACCATCGTATCATCGGTAACGATGAGGGCTTTGTTTCCGTGCTTCTTCAGTTCTTCTCCGGCTCTTTCCAGAGCTCCCTGTCCGGAGAGGATCTCGCTCGGGACTAAAAACTGATTAGCCATCTTATTTCACCACGTAAGGTCTTACCAGTTGTACGAGGGAGTCATAGCCGCCCAGGAAGGAAGCGATCGTGACTTTGAACGCACCGTAGTACTGGAATTCTTCAGCCGGGAAGTTCTCATCGTAGGCCTTGCGGAATTCTTCCAGACCCATGAGTTCTTCGATGATGGCCGGATCGACCGGTGTATCGATGTTGTTTTTGACTACAACAGAGGAACCGTTGTATTTCTTCTGCCATGCGTATGGAACGGTGAGGATCAGATCGCCGCCGATGAATTCTTCAAAGTGATGACGGTTACGGAAAGCCGCAACGAGGAGTTTCGTACGGTATCCTCTTTCCTTATATAACTGATATGCCTTCTTGAATACGGCGACACCGGCCATCTCATAAGCTTCGGAAGATACCAGGATATCGGTAGACTTATAGAAGTTCTTCAGATAGTCATCGACTCTTCCGACCATGATCGTGCATACCGGATGCATCGTGGAAGTATCTTTTCCTTCTGCTTCTCTTCTCTTCAGGCCTCTTTCAACTGCTTCCGCAACAGCTAAGGACTGAGCGACAGTGAAGGATACGGTCGCATTGATGGAGACGCCCCGATAAGTGAGTTCTTCCATAGCTTCGACACCGGCCTTGGAGGCAGGCAACTTTACCTGGGAGTTCTCGACGGTGGAAGCGAGGTCGATGGCCTGGCTGACCATCAGATCTTTATTGCGGTAGTATTTCGCATTGGTCTGGAAGGAGATACGACCTCTCTGGCCGTGTGTATCTCTGCACTGATCAAGCAAGAGAGTAGAAGCCTTGGAGCCTAATGCCTTGATGGTATCCCAGGCGACATCATCTTCGGTATAGGAAGGGTGGTCTTCGACGATCTGACGGATCGTGTCTTCCCATTCCGGGAGTTCCTTCTTGAGGACGTTATAGACGATGACCGGATTGGTTGTAGCGCCGCTGGCACCGTTCTCTACGGCATAGCTGAGCTCGCGGCAGGAGCAGGAGTCGTTCCAGACTTCTGTCTGAGGGAATTTCTGAGTCGTTTCCAGTAATTTGTTCATTTTATTCTCCTTTTGACCATATTTGGTTAATTGTTGATAAAGTTCTATACTATAATGAGTTTGCAGGCAGGTGGTACCATGAAATACAACAGACAGAAAGAACTGGAGTCATATCTGCGGGAGAAACAGTCTCTCAGCAATGAAGAGCTCCTCAAGAAATTCAACATCTCGATCCAGACTTTACGGCGCGATCTCAAGAAACTGGAAGACCAGAATCTGATCCGCAAGGTCTACGGAGGAGTCGTATATACCGGAGAACCGGATTCGATCCGCGAGGTAGATCCGCTTCAGGACCGCAATACTTCCTACAACGATGAGAAAGAATACATCGGGAAGCTGGCAGCTGCAGCAGTAGAAGACAATGACGTCATCTTCATCGATTCGGGAACGACCGCATACCGGATGCTTCATTATATGAAGGATCTGAAGAATGTGACCGTCATTTCCCACTGTCTCGATGTCATGCTGCTGCTGAAGGATATGCCGAATCTTACCGGGATCTGTGTCGGAGGGACCCTGATGCCTTCTACAGGCACCTTCCTCGCCGATACTCATTTTTATCCTTATAACTATAATAAGGCCTTCGTATCGACGGTCGGGATCTCCATCACCCGCAACCTCACCAATACCAATCTTCAGGAAGGCCAGATGAAGGCGCATGTGATCAGCCATTCCCGCAGAGTCTATGTCGTAGCAGACCATTCGAAATTCGATGTGATCGCCTACAACCACTTTGCGGATATCGCCGATGCCGATGCATTCATCACCGACAGCCGTCCTTCCGATAAGTACGTAAGACTGTTCGGAAGCAACCAGACAGAACTCATCTACTGATCGCTTACAAGAACAGTTTAACACTGAAAAGATGCTTGTCAATGATAAAGTGATGATAAAGTTGATAAAATTATGATAATTTCTTCGAAATAAATATTTCCATTATGAAGTGATTGTGCTACACTCAAATTGTCAAAAGAGGAAAGGAAAAACGTATATGCCATTAATTGATATCCTGAACACTGACATTATCGATCTGGCAGTTGAAGGGGAAACAAAAGATGAAGTACTCCGCTACATGGCTAAAGGACTTTTAGACCACGGCTACATCAATGATGTCGATCAGTTCGTCAAAGACATCTATGAAAGAGAAGCAGAAGGTCCTACCGGCATGGGTTCGCACATCTCCATCCCGCATGGAAAGAGCATGAGTGTTACCAGAAACGGCATCGCTATCGGCAAAACCGTCAACCCGATCAAGTGGGAGAGCAGTATGTCCGATGACGGTTTCCAGGAAACTCATCTGATCTTCCTGTTCTGTGTCAGCGCCGATGCGGAATTCGCCAGAAACCATATGATGCTGCTGAGCGAACTGGCCATGAAACTGGGCAACGATGTCCGCGTCACCAAACTCGCCAATGCCTCCAGCAAGGAGGAGATCCTGCACCTGCTTTTATGTGAAGATGACGAGCTCGGAGAAGTAGAAAAGCTGCTCAATGAAGAGGAAGTAGTTGACCTCGATATCGATTTCTAAGGTACTCAAAATACTCTCAAAATGATATAAATATTATCATTTTCAGGCATTTTCGTGAATAAAGTCAGGAAATCCGTTGTTCGGATAAAAGACTTTATTATAAAATTTTATTAGCTAATTCAAGAAGAAGGGGGTTTCTATATGAATGTTGTTGCCGTAACAGCCTGTACAGCAGGTATCGCTCACACTTATATTGTTGCCGAAAAACTTCAGAAAGCTGCTGAAGAAATGGGCCACAATATCAAGGTTGAAACACAGGGTTCTGCAGGTATCGAAAACGAACTGACAGCTGCCGACATCGAAAAGGCCGATGTTGTCATCTACGCTCACGATATCGCGATCCGTGGAGCAAGCCGTTTTGCAGGCAAAAAGGTAGTCGATATTCCGATCAGCACTGCTATGAAACAGCCGAAGAGTCTGTTAGCAACGATCGAGAAGAAATTGGCTGCTAAGTAGTATTACATTATTTATCCATTATTTGGAAAGAGGGGAATTATTATCTTATGAAACTTGCTGATTTTAGAAAGCACATCATGACTGGTATTTCATTCCTGATCCCGATGGTCGTCATGGCCGGTATTACAGGTGCCATCCAGAAAGCATATTCCTGGTCCGGTGTTCCGCTATCCGATCCGACAATCGCCGGTTTAAATTATTCCGGTTATTCCATCCTGAAGATCAGTGACTTCATGCACATGTTAGGTGAAATGAACTCCAATGGTTTCAACTGGGCATATGCATTCTTATGCGCAGGTATCGCATACTCCATCTCCGATAGACCTGGAATCGTTCCTGGCTTCGCCATCGGTTACTTCGCAGGCGGCCCGACGAAGACTGGTTTCGTAGGTGCTATGCTGATGGGCTTCTTAGTAGGTTACTTCGTTAAATGGATGAAGACCTGGAAGATGCCGAAACCGTTACAGGGCTTAATGCCTGTCCTGATCATCCCGGTCATCGCAACTTGCTGTGCTACATTCGTATTCTTCGGCGTTCTCATGAAACCGTTATCCGCTATCATGATCGCCTTCCAGAACTGGATCCAGGGCTTAGCTTCCGGTTCCCTGTTCGTTGTCGGTGCTGTCATCGGTGCATGCATGGGCTTCGATATGGGTGGTCCGATCAACAAGACTGCTTCCATGGCTGCTAACGCATTATATGCTGATAACCCGGCTACAGGCGGTATCGGTGAATGTGCTGAAACTGCAAAGATCATCGGCGGTATGACTCCGGCTATCGGTGTCGGTCTGTCCGCTATCTTAGCTCCAAAGAAATTCACGAGACAGCAGAAGGACGCTGCTTACACCTGCATCCCGATGGGCTTATGCTTCATCACTGAAGGTGTCCTGCCGTTCGTTGCTGAAGATCCGCTCAGAGTTGTTCCGTCTTCCATGATCGGTTCCGCTATCGCTTCCGGTCTGGCAATGGTATGGGGCGTTGGTACTCCTGCTTCCCACGGTGGTATCTTAGTTGCTCCGTTATCCAACAAAGTCGGTTTATGGTTACTGGCTTGCTTAATCGGTTCTGTCATCACAGGTGTCCTCTATGCTGTATTAAAGAAGACTCCGTCTGAGGAAGACAACACTGAAGAAGAAGTCGTTGACCTCGATATCGATCTGTAATCAAACAACACTATTGAATTAGGCTAGATTAACAGGTTATCAGTTCATATAGAAAGAGATTCGAATTATGTATGTAAACATGAAGTACATCCTTGATAACGCCAACAGAGACGGCTATGCAGTTATGGCTGTCAACAGCGTTAACATGGAAATGGCTAGAGCTGTCATTGAGGCAGCAGAAGAAGAACATTCTCCGATCATCGTTCAGTTCGGTGTCGGACAGATGTCAAAACTGGCTCATCCGTCTGAGATGGTGCCGATGATCAAGGCTATGGCAGAAAGAGCAAGCGTTCCGGTATGTCTGAACCTCGACCATGGTCCATCCCTCGAAGCAGAGATCGATGCGATCCACAGAGGCTTCTCCAATGTCATGATCGACGCTTCTTCCTTACCTTACGAAGAGAACGTCAGACGTACCAGACAGGTCGTCGACTTAGCTCATGCGAAGGGTATCAGCGTTGAAGCAGAACTCGGACATGTAGGACAGGCTGCTGACGGAGACGGAAAGACAGCAGATATGTACACGAATGTCGAACAGGCTGTCGAATTCGTAAAGGCGACGGGAGTCGATGCACTCGCAGTAGCGATCGGTACAGCACACGGTAAATATCCGGCTGGATATGTTCCGGTACTTGACTTCAACAGACTTGCTGAACTCAAGGCTGCACTGAAGATGCCGCTCGTTCTGCACGGCGGATCCGGTTCCGGTGAAGAAAATATCCGGAAGGCTGTCGCCGGCGGTATAAACAAGATCAATGTATGTACGGATGCATTCCACGCTGCTGAAGTTGCTATGAAGGCAAAATGGGAAGCAGAACCGAACACAGATTATCTGAATATCATGATGACTGCTGAAGCAGCTATCAAGAAATTCGTCAAAGATTATATCCGCTTGATCGGATCCAACGATCGTTATACTTTCGAAGCTGCTGATAACGGCAGCAAGGAATAACAATCCTAAAAGGCGGAAGAAATTCCGCCTTTCTAATCTCGATGACAATACTCTGATGAGTAAGAAATATAAAGGAGAAATAACACATGAAAATCGCTATGATCAATGAATTCTCTCAGTCCTCCAAGAACGATCTCGTTCTTTCCGTACTGAAGAGTGTCGTAGAACCGATGGGTCACACAGTATACAACACAGGTATGAGTACAGAAGATGCTCCGCTGCAGCTTGGCGAACCGGGATATCTGACATACCTCAACATCGGTGTACAGGCTGCCTTATTGCTGAACTCCGGTGCTGTTGACTTCGTCGTCACAGGCTGCGGAACAGGTCAGGGTGCTATGATGGCCTGCAATATGATGCCGGGTGTCGTATGCGGCTACTGCATCGAACCGTCCGACGCATACCTCTTCCTCCAGATCAACAACGGTAACGCATTAGCTCTGCCGTACGCCAAGGGCTTCGGCTGGGGTGCAGATGTCAACCTCAAGAACATCTTCACGACCGCTTTCGGTTCTCCGAAGGGTATGGGCTATCCGAATGAGCCGGGAAGAAAAGAATCCCAGAACAGAAACGCTGCGAAGTTAGTAGAAGTAAAGGCAGCAGTTGCGAAACCGTTAGTAGAAGCATTGAGCGCTATGGATCAGGATATCGTCAAGAAGTCTCTGACTCCGAGATTCCTCGAATGCTTCAATGCAGGATGCAAGGATCCGGAACTGAAGAAGTTCGTCGACAGCTTATTATAAGAAGAAAAACGATGTCGCAGGACATCGTTTCTTGAAAGGATACTATGAAACAGAATATATTGCCCCGTTATACGATCGGGACCGATGCCTATGAGGCCATCAGAGATGTACTGGATGCCTATGGGAAGAAAGTCGCACTGATCGTGGGAGAGAAGGCTTTTGAAGCTTCAAAGGGAAAACTCCTTCCGGCTCTGAAAGACTTCGATATCGTACATGAAGAGATCTATGGGAAGGAAGCATCCTTTGCGAATATCGATCGCCTGTCTTCCCGCGAACACTTACAGGATGCGGACATCATCATCGGTGTCGGCGGCGGAAAGTGTCTCGATGTCGCCAAGGCCGTCGGAGACAGAGTCAATAAGCCGGTATTTACTGTAGCGACGATCGCTTCGACCTGTGCAGCTGTTACGAAGATCTCCATCATCCACAATGAAGACGGATCCTTCAAAGAGATACTCCGTCTGAAGAGCGCCCCGGTACATTGCTTCATCGATCCGGAGATCATCGTCAACGCTCCGGCCAAATACTTCTGGGCCGGTATGGGAGATACGATGGCCAAGCACGTAGAGTGTGTCTTCTCCGCGAAGAATGACGTATTGGATTTCGAGAGCGAACTGGGAAGAACGATCTCGATGCTGTGCTATGAACCGATCCTGGCAAAGGGAGAGAAGGCCTATGAGGATGTGAAAAACCATCAGGTATCTCAAGAGGTAGAAGATGTCATCAAGTCCATTCTGATCGCTACCGGTGCCGTATCCGTCAGTGTCGATCCTGCCTACAACAGCGCTTTAGCTCACGCCTTATACTACGGACTTACCGTGCGGGAATGGATGGAGAGAAAACATCTGCACGGCGAGATCGTATCCTATGGAACACTCATCCAGCTCATGGTCGACGATCAGAAAGAAGAACTGAGAAGAGTCTATGATTTCAATAAGAAAGTAGGTCTTCCGGTATGCCTCAAAGATCTCGATCTGACGAAAGATGATCCTCTCGATGATGTCCTGGATGCAACGATCATCAATCCGGAACTCGATCATATCCCGTATCCGATCACCAAAGAGATGGTCCGCAAGGCCATCGACGCTCTGGAAGAATATTAAAAAAAGAAGCGTTCGCTTCTTATACGAGATTCTTCGTCGGTATCAGTGCCAGTACGACAGCGATCACGAGAACGATGATCCCGATCTTGCGCAGCTTCTTTTCCTGCTCACTGTAATCGAGGGTCACACCCGGTGATTTCTGCTGTCTCGTAGAAAAGGAGACACGGACATATCCGATCAGGATGAGTCCGGCGAACGTACCGATATACATGACGATATCCCGAATGAGTACCAGAGTTTTGATCATAATGGAATTGTATAATAAGAGATTTGAATTTTCAATAAACCAAAGGAGAAATAGAATATGAAAGTCGTACTGATCCACACGAGCCCTGTATCCCTGAATGATCTGAAAGCCCTCTTCAAGGAGATCCTTCCGGGTGTTGAGATGGTCAACATCATCGATGATTCCTTACTGGAAGAAGTCAAGAAGAACGGTCAGATCAATTCGAACATCATCAGCCGTATGTGCTCCTATGTACAGGTAGCGAAGACTCTGAATCCGGATCTCATCTTCAACCAGTGTTCTTCCGTAGGTGAAGCATTCGATATCGCGAGAAAACAGGCTTCCTGCAAGACCCTGAAGATCGATGAGGCCATGGCAGAGAAAGCCGTGATGCTGGGAAGCAGGATCGGTGTCGTTGCGACCGTTGCCTCTACTGTAGCACCGAGCTGCCGTCTGGTAGAGACCAAGGCCAAAGAAGCCGGAAAAGATGTCACCGTCACCCGTTATCTCGTTGACGGAGCTCTCGATATCCTGATGAGCGGCGATGTCGATAAGCATAACGAACTCGTCATCAATGCGATCCGCAAGGCAGAAGAAGAAAATGATGTCGTCGTACTTGCTCAGGGTTCTATGACCGCTATCCTGCCGCTGCTTGGTGAAACAAAGAAACCGGTCCTCACTTCTCCAAGACTCGCAGTCGAGAGAGTCAAGAAAGAACTGGGTCTTTAATGAGCGTATCCATCTCGATATTAGAGAGAACAGAGAAACTTCCTTTCGATGCGAATGAACTGCTGAAGAAGGAAGTATCCTCAGATGATCATCTCTTTATCGTCCTCGATGATGATCCGACCGGTGTACAGACCGTGCATGATGTATCGGTCTATACCGACTGGTCGATGGATTCTATTGAGAAAGCCTTTGATGAGAAAGAGAAGATCGTCTTTCTGCTGACGAATTCCCGGGCCATGAGCGTCAAAGAGACGACGGAAGTCCACAGGATCATCGCCGAAAGAACGGCGGAAGTCTCAAAGAAGAAGGGACGTCCCTACCTCTTCATCTCAAGAGGAGATTCGACGCTGAGAGGACATTATCCTCTGGAGACTGAACTGCTGGCAGAGGGGTTGGCTGAGACGTATGGCCATGTGGATGGAGAGATCCTCTTCCCGTTCTTCAAAGAGGGAGGAAGATATACCGTTGATCATATCCACTATGTCCGCTATGGAAAGGAACTCGTTCCCGCCGGAGAGACGGAATTTGCGAAGGATAAGACCTTCGGCTATACATCCTCGGATCTCAGAGACTATGTAGAAGAAAAGACCGGGGGAAGAGTAAAGAGAGAAGAAGTACTCGGGATCTCTTTGAAAGAACTGAGAAGCGGAGATATCGATGAGATCGAAGCGAAACTGCTGAAGGTGGAAAACTACGGCAGGATCGTCGTCGATGCGGCTGATTATGACGATGTCAAAGTCTTCTGTATCGCTTTATACCGGGCGATGAGGAAGGGAAAGATCTTTGTCTTCCGCAGCGCTGCCGGATTCGTGAAATGTATGGGAGGAATATCCGATAAAGCTATTCTGGAAAGAGAAGAGATGATCGAAGAAGAGACAGAGAACGGCGGTATCGTCGTTGTCGGATCCCACACCGCCAAGACGACGGCTCAGCTGCAGAAACTGCTGGAACTGGAGGATACGGTCCCGGTGGAATTCCGCTCTTCAACAGTACTGGATCCGGAAGTCTTCGAAACAGAGATACAGAGATGTATTCATCTGGAAGAAGAGATCATCCGAAACGGAAAGACAGCAGTCCTCTTTACGGAAAGAAAGCTTCTGAGTTTTCCGGAAGATACGAAAGAAACTGCTCTGGCCAGAAGCGTGAAGATCTCGGAAGGCGTCACGAAACTGGTATCCGGATGTACGGTAAAGCCGGCCTTCGTAGTCGCCAAGGGAGGCATCACTTCCTCTGATGTCGGTACGAAGGGATTGAAAGTGAAGAAAGCGAGAGTCCTCGGACAGATCGAAGCCGGTATCCCGGTGTGGAAGACCGATGAGAACAGCAGATTCCCGCATATCCCGTATATCATCTTCCCGGGAAATGTCGGAGAAGAAGATACTTTGAAAAATGCCGTATCGAAACTGATCGGTTAAAAAAGACATGAAAAAAAGTTCTCAGTGAAAGAGAACTTTTTGTTTGGCTTTCTAGCTCGGCTGTTTTCCGATGTAGGCTAAGATACCGCCGTCAACATACAGGATATGTCCGTTGACGAAGTTGGAAGCATCGGATGCGAGGAATACGGCCGGACCCTGAAGATCTTCTGCATCTCCCCAGCGTGCTGCCGGTGTCTTGGAGATGATGAAGGAATCGAACGGATGTCTGGAACCGTCTGCCTGAGGTTCACGTAACGGTGCAGTCTGCGGAGTAGCGATGTAGCCAGGTCCGATACCATTGCACTGGATGTTTGCGGAACCGTATTCGGAACAGATGTTTCTTGTCAGCATCTTGAGTCCGCCCTTAGCTGCTGCATAGGCAGAGACAGTCTCTCTTCCCAGTTCAGACATCATCGAGCAGATGTTGATGATCTTGCCGTGACCCTTTGCGATCATATCCGGTAAGCATGCCTTGGATACGATATACGGTGCGACGAGGTCGACATCGATGATCTTGCGGAAGTCTTTTTCATCCATCTCGACCATCGGTACTCTCTTGATGATACCGGCGTTGTTGACGAGGATATCGATGACACCGACTTCTTCCTTGATCTGAGCGACCAGTTTCTTTACTGCTTCTTCATCGGTAACATCACAGACGTAGCCGTGAGCCTTGATGCCTCTTTCTTCGTAAGTGGCGAGACCCATGTTTACATGCGCTTCATCGATATCGTTGAAGCAGATCGTAGCGCCGGCCTTTGCGAAGGCTGTAGCGATCGCCATACCGATACCATAGCTGGCACCGGTAACGAGTGCGACTTTCCCCTCTAAGGAGAAATCTTTCATATCAAATGTTTTTGCCATAATGTGCTCCTTTACACTCCTTATTATAGTACCACTATTCAGTGTACTTTTGAGAGGACACGAATATTTAAATCTTTTATATATTTGCGCGCGTATATAAATAGGGTGTATAATGTAAGTGCTTGCAAAGGCAAAAGGAGAATCAAAATGAAAAAACTCTTAACTGTCTTACTTGCAGTGCTGATGCTGTTAGCAGTTGCTGGCTGCTCCGGCAATAAGCCTGCAGATGACACTCCGGTCACACCGGATGAACCGACTGTTGCTGAAACATTCGATGCTCTGCTTGAAGCAGGTATTGCAAACGGCAACAAACTCACTGTCTATACGACTCACTCTGTTACAGTTAGTGCTCTCCAGGCTTTCATGAGAAAGTACGCTCCTGGTATTGAATACGAAGGAACACAGATCGGTGATACGAACCAGGTCACTCAGGTCGCTCAGGAAGTCAAAGAAGACGTTAAAGGTGCTGATATCATCTTCATTCAGGATGGTGCACGTGTCTTAACAGACCTCGTTCAGGAAGACTATGTTTATAACTGGTACAATGACGAGATCAAGGCTTTAGTTGGTGACGACTGCGAACCGTTACTTGTCTGGGATAACTGCAATAAGGTAGTTATGTACAACAACGGCTCTGACAGCTCTTACCATAAGGGTGATCTCACAAACCTCTGGTATGCGACAGATCCTGCCAACAAGGGTGCATTCTGGATGAAGGACCCGACTACAGAAGGTGTCAACATGAACTTCTTAGTCAACCTGACTTCCGATGAAAATGCCGCAAAGCTGGCTGATGCATACAAGGAATACTATGGAACAGACATCGTTCTCGATGAAGACTGCCCGAATGCCGGATATCAGTTCATCAAGATGCTCTACAAGAACGAAATGATGTTAGGTTCCTCCGACTCCACGATCGCTAAGGATATCGCTGCTGCTGAAAAGCCTCAAAGCGGCCTCCTCACATTAAACAAATATCTGAAGTCCCGTGCACAGTTAGACAACGGCGAATATAACCTGCTCTATGCTACAGATGATCTCAAGCCGGCTGCAGGCTTCATGTATCCGATCTATGCATTACAGGTTAAGAACGCTGACAACCCGGAACTCGCAAAAGCATTCCTCATCTGGTTATACTCTGAAGAAGGCTGGTACGGTAACGGTGAACTGACTTGCGATGACGGTTCCGTCTACAAAGGTATGCAGGGAAGATACGGCGATTACTCCGGTAACCCGGCTAACCCGAATGCTGAAGGCGATATGTCCCTCACAGAATGGAAGAAACTCCTGATCCTCGAAGATGCTGAACAGGCTGCTGCAAACAGAGCAGACGTCGAAGACTTCATCCAGCTGATCAAATAGTTTCGCTGATCATAATCTCAAAAAGGGCTTGGGCTTGTACAGCCCAACCCTTTTTTCTTAGAAAGGAATCAAGGATATGAAAAAACGTTGGAATAGGATAAAAACCTTTTTCAGTAAGCCTTATAACGTTCTTCTGGTCCTCTTCCTGGTCGTACTGAGTTTCCTGGTCGTGATCCCGCTGATCTCGATCGTCCGGGATACCTTCATCGTCCATTCTTCGGAAAAGGCGAGGATCCAGCAGGCGGTCGGATCATTCACGACATATCATTGGACGAGGTTATTTGCCTCGCAGTTCAGTAAATCCCTCTTATGGGATCCGCTGAAGAACTCGATCGTGACCAGTGTCTGGGCCTGTGTCGTTTCTATCCTGATCGGCGGCTCTTTTGCCTGGCTGGTCTCCCGAAGCGATATGCGCTGGAAGAAACTGTTAACGAAACTCTTCATCTTCCCGTATATCATGCCTAGCTGGACGCTGGCACTGGCCTGGAAGAACTTCTTTAAGAACGTTGCGATCACCGGATCCAACGGTATCTTTTTCTCGCTGACCGGCATTCAGGTACCTACCTGGTTTGCCTATGGTGAATTCCCGATCATCATCGTTACCGGTATGCATTATGCGCCGTTTGCGTATATCCTGATCGGCGGTATCCTCCACAATATGGATGCCAACCTGGAAGAAGCAGCGATCATCTTAAAGACGAACAGGCTGAGAATGTTCCTGAGGATCACGATCCCGATCGTTATGCCGGCAGTACTGTCGACGATCATCCTGGTCTTCTCGGGTGCGATGGCTTCCTTCGCGACACCTCAGTTCCTGGGTCTTCCGGTACGATATTACGTATTGACCACCGAACTGTACGCCTCGATCAACGGTACCAATCCGGGTGTCGGCTACATCCTCGCGATGATCATGATCCTGATCTCGGTCATCATCATGTTTGTCAACCAGAAGATGATCGGCAACCGGAAATCCTATGCGACCGTCACCGGAAAGAGCGCCAATATCTCGATCTTCCATCTGGGTGTATGGCGTACTCCTATCTCCATCCTGGCCTTCTTTGTGGTCATGACGATGTCCGTCATACCGCTGGTGACCTTTGCGCTGGAATCTTTACTGAGCTATACAGGTGTATATGACTTCTCCAACCTGACATTGAGTTTCTGGATCGGTCAGGCACAGGGTCATGATACATGGCAGTCTGAACCGGGTATCTTACGGAACTCGGAAGTCTTCCGCACTCTGTTCAACTCATTGAAACTTTCCTTAGTCTGTTCCCTGGGTGCCGGTACGCTCGGCTTCCTGGCGGGCTACTGTATCGTAAGAAGAAGAGGAAGCTTCCTGTCCAGAACGGTAGAGAACCTCACGTTCATCCCGTATCTGATCCCTTCAATGGCTTTCTCGGCGATCTATCTCTCGATGTTTGCGACGAAAAGACTCTTCCTGCCTTCCCTCTACGGAACCTTTGCGATCCTGGCTCTGATCGGTACGATCAAGTATCTGCCAATGGCTTCGAGAAGCGGTGTCAACTCGATGCTGCAGCTGTCTCCGGAGATCGAAGAAGCCGGTATCATCATGGGTGTTCCGTGGGTGAAACGTATGACCAGGATCATCATCCCGATCGAAAAGACGACCATCGTTTCCGGTTATCTGCTGCCGTTCATCTCGGCAATGAGAGAACTGTCTCTGTTCGTCATTCTGGTCACTGCCAACAATAGAGTCCTGACGACGTTATTGCTGTTCTATGATGAGAAGGGTTATACGCAGTTCTCCAACGCGGTCAACCTGCTGATCATCATCGTCGTACTGCTGATCAACTTCCTTGTTGAGAAACTGACCGGCGCTTCTATCGAGAAAGGTGTAGGAGGTTAATATATGCCAACAATCAAATTAGTAAATGTGACCAAGAAGTTCGGTAAGGGCTCTTTGGCCGTAGATAAACTGAATATGGTGATCAGAGATGGAGAATTTGTATCTCTCTTAGGTCCTTCGGGCTGTGGAAAGACGACAACGCTCCGTATGATCGCCGGATTAGAGACGCCTACAGAAGGCGAGATCTATTTCGATGATGAATGTGTCTTCTCGGAAGAGAAAGGCATCAACCTTTCTCCGGATAAGAGAAACGTTGGCTTCCTCTTCCAGAACTATGCATTATGGCCTCATATGACGGTCTATAAGAACATCTCCTTCGGTCTTGAGAATATGAAGTGGCCGAAAGAAAAGATCGATCAGAGAGTCAAGGAGATCTGCAAGACGATGCGTATCGAAGAATACGTCAACCGTTATCCGGCAGAACTCTCCGGCGGTCAGCAGCAGCGTGTTGCGATCGCAAGAACTCTGGCACCGAATCCGAGAGTCTTACTGATGGATGAACCGTTATCCAACCTGGATGCGAAACTCCGTAACGACATGAGAGCCGAACTGAAGAGACTGCATATGACGACCGGTTCTACCTTCGTCTATGTTACCCATGACCAGTCGGAAGCTATGACGCTGTCTACGAAGGTCGCTTTGATCCGCAACGGTCTCTTACAGCAGTACTGTCCGCCTCTGGAGCTGTACGGTGAACCGAACAACCTCTTCTGCGCAGACTTTATGGGCAATCCGTCCATGAACTTCCTGCCTGCGACCGGTGTCAAAGACGGCAAGAGCGTCATCCTGACCGATAAGAATCTCAAGGTACGCTTTACTCCGAATACGGAACTGGATCTTCCGGAAGAGGGAGAATACGTACTGGGTATCCGTCCGGAATTCGTCAATATCTCGGAAGACGGTGTAGAAGCGAGAGTCATCTCCTCTCTGCCTTCCGGTATGGAAACGACCTTATCCTTAGGTATCGGCGATGTCGCAATGGCAGCCGTTGCCTTCGGAAGCATCGACTTTGCGATGGATTCGATCGTACACTTCAGCTTCTCCGGAGACCGTTACGTTCTCTTCGACAAGAAGTCTGAAAACAAACTGGGGCTCGGTTCTCTTGAACTCATCAGCGAATGAATCCCGACAGATACGAAAACTTTACGCAAAAACTGGCAGGACGAGTGACCAACATCGTCCTGCTGGGTTTTTTTACACTTCTCTGTTCGCTTCCTGTCGTCACGATCGGAGCTTCCTCTACGGCACTCCACAGTTCCATGAAAGACTATCTGATCAACGGAAACGACAAGCCTCTGAGGACCTTCTTCTCGGCCTTTAAAGAATATTTCGGGATCTCGACCAAGGTCTTCCTGTTGAATCTCGTCTTTATCGTCATTCTGGTCTGGGATCTGGCATATTATCGGACCGGAGAAGACTTTATCGATGTAGCGGGACAGGCGGTTTCCTTTTCACTTCTCTGTATGATCCTCTTCGAGATGAATATCGTATTCGTCGTCATCGAAGAAGAACTGGCTCATACCGTGATCGATGTCTTCAAGAAGGCTTTTGACATCTTCGTTACCTGTCTTCTGGAGTCGTTCTCTATATTCGGATTATTTGCGGCTGCGGTCGTCGTAGTCGTCGTCATCCTCCGTCCTTTCCTTCTTGTGCTGCCGGGTGTCATCGCCTATCTGGAATGGCAGATCTTCCCGAAGATGCTGAAGAAATACAAGTTCACGAAAGGGAATGCGCAGTATCAGAAAGAAAGAAGGAAGGAAAAATGAAATACAGACATATCGACAAACTGGATATCGACATCTCGCCGATCGCTCTAGGTACCTGGGGTATCGGAGCTGCCGGATGGGGTGATGTGAAAGACGAACAGTCGATCGAAGCGATACGCTACATGGTCGAAAGGGGTGTCAATGTGGTTGATACTGCACCGGTCTACGGATTGGGACACTCGGAAGAAGTCGTTGGAAAAGCCCTGAAAGGGATCCGGGATAAAGTCTATCTGATCTCCAAATGCGGGATCACGAGAAAGAAAGCGACCGGCTTCGGAGATGGAGGACCGGTACGGGACAGCTCGAAAGAGATGGTCCTGAAACAGGTCGATGAAAGTCTCCTGAGACTTGATACCGATCATCTGGATGTACTGCTGATACACTGGCCGGATGTGAGTACCCCGTTCTCCGAGACTGTCGATGCCCTGAATATATTGAAGAAAGAAGGAAAGATCCGCTTCTGCGGTGTCTGCAACTTCGAGAACGATCAGGTCGATGAGTTCTATGAACTGGGCGGACTGGATTTTGCCCAGTATCAGTTCTCTTTACTGGAGAAGAAATGGGAAAGAAACCTCTCCCTCTATCAGGGAAAAGGCGTCGCAACGATGGCCTATGGCGCACTGGGAGGCGGCATCCTGACCGGTGCATTCCGGAAGATGCCGGACTTTGCGTCTGATGATATGCGTCTCAATTTCTATCCGTTCTTCAAAGAACCTCTCTTCTCGAAGACTCAGGAACTGCTGAGGTGATGGATGAGATCGCGGAAGCGCATCATGTGCCGGTAGGACAGGTAGCCGTCAACTATACTGCCTATCATCCGTATATCTCGACAGCCCTCATGGGGGTCTCCAAGATCCGCCACGCGGAAGAGAACTGCGATGCCCTGGAGTGGCAATTGAGCGACAAAGAAAGAGATCTCCTGGAAGAAAAAGCTAAGGAGATCATCGCCAAATAAAAAATAAGAGATTTCATCAGAGATCTGATGCTGAAGAGATAAAAAACACTTATATACAGGCCTCTTTCCACAGGAAGGAGGCTTTTTTATATAATGAGTATTGATGAGGTATCGTATATGAAAAAGAGTAAGTTTACACTTCAGCAGCTGATCGGTGTAGTTGTATATTTTGTGACAGGAGGTGCCTGCGGTCTTCTGATCGTATCCTATCTGGACCATAACAGATTATCTGTTCCGATGGAGATAATGATGTTTGCGGTGCTGCTGATAAGTTTATATCTGGCAATGCTGATACAGATCATCATCCATGAATCGGGACACCTGGTATTCGGTCTATTGACCGGATACGGTTTCCTGTCGTTCCGCATTCTCAGCTGGATGTGGATGCGTGATAAAAACGGGATCACATTCAGACGCTTTTCTCTGGCCGGAACAGGAGGACAGTGTCTGATGTCTCCTCCGGATTATCATAACGGTGATTATCCTTTCCTCCTGTATAACTTCGGAGGATCGCTGATGAATCTGATCTTTTCAGCTCTCTTTTTAGTAGTTTCTTTTCTGGTGCCTTCATACTCATTAGCTGCAGTGCTGCTTCGTGTTCTGGTGATCGTCGGTCTGGCATTCGCCATTATGAACGGTGTACCTCTTCATATGGGAGTCGTAGACAACGACGGCTGCAACGCCGTATCCCTGATGAAGAGTGCTGAGGCGAAGAGAGCGTTCTGGATCTCATTGAAGGTGAACGAAGAACTGGGTGAGGGTAAAGGATACCGGGATATGCCGGAAGAATGGTTTGAGATGCCGGATGAGAAAGAGATGAAAAACGGGATCGTCGCTCCGTTAGGAGTCATGAGGGAAGGACGCTTCATGAGTGAGCACCGCTTCCCGGAAGCAGAAGAACTGATCGATGAACTCCTGTCTATGAAAAACGGCATCGTCGGTCTGCACAGGACCATGTTGGAGAATGACAGGATCTATATAAATCTGATCGATGAGGAGAAAAACGGTATTCCGGAGATCCCGGAAGATCTGAAGAAGATCCTGAAGTCTATGAAAAACTATCCTTCCGTACTGCGTACAGACTACGCTTCAGCATTACTGAAGGATCACGATAAGAATAAAGCAGAGGAGATAAGGAAACGCTTTGAGAGGATGGCTCTTTCCTACCCGTATGAGGTAGAGATCCGTGAAGAAAGAGAGCTGATGGATCATGCGGATACTGTCTATGAAGGAAAGAGAGAAGAATAGTCAGACTAACCGGAAGATGACGGAAAAACTGATGTTCCGTCTTTTGCCGATACAGATACTGCTGGCAGGAGTAAGTGCTGTCAACGGGATCGTAACGACACTGTTCATCTTCTAGTATGCGGTAAAGAGGAATAAACATATCCCGAGAACGATGGCGGAACTGATGACGATACCGGAAGGCTTCGGGGATCTCTCCTTCAGGGAAGCTGGATATGGCTGTAAACAGTATGGAAGAGGTAATAAATATTTCCCGGGAAGTACAGAAGTTCTGCCGGGAGAAGGGCCTCGATGAGAAACGGTCCTATTATGCCTCGCTGTTCCTGGAAGAGATGGCCGGCAATGTCATCGAACACGGTTTTACCAAAGATAAGAAGAAACATACGGTCGATATCCGGGTCATTCATAAAAAAGAAGAAGTCCTTCTGAGGATCAAAGACGACTGTATCCCTTCGATCCTGCTGAAAGAAAAGATATCATCGATCCGGAAGACATGACAAAGAATATCGGGATCCGAATGGTCTATTCCATGGCGGAAAAGATCGGTTATCAGAATATCCTGGGACTCAATATCCTGACGATACATATCTAAAAAGCATATAATTGACATATTTTTCAAAAGGTGTATAACAATAAAGGATTATTAAAGAAGGAGAAGATCATGAAAACAATCAAAACGGTTCTCTGTCTCGTTCTGGCGCTGTTTCTGATCGCAGGATGCGGTTCGAAAGAAGAGAAGAAAGACGAAACACCGGCAGAACCGGAGAAAGTCGAATATGTTGCCGTACCGGTAGAAGCCCGCGGTGATTATGCGGAAGAAGTTGCCGGAAGAGCGACGATCGAACTGACCGGAAACAAGATCACACTGGTCTGGCCGGAAAGCGCTGCGGCAAGATCGACATGGACGATGGTCGTCAATTACGTAGAAGCAGAAAAGAAAGCGACTTATGAGTCTGCTTTCCGTGAAAGCGAAACGTTTGATGAAAACGGCGAGCTTAAGGAATACACCGCTTCGGAGACGATGACTCCGGGTTATGTAGAAGTCGGTGATGGAAAACTGGTGCTCCATGATGAAGCGATCGCTACGAACGTAACGACATTCGTCAAGATCGAAGAAGTTGTACCGGAAACACTGGTATTCACGAAAGACCTCGAAGAAGCGAAGAGGATCTCCGGTATCGAATTCGCTCCGCCGGTAGACGCTGCGATCCCTCCGACAGTAGTATTCAACAGCTACAGCGCGATCAATGGAAGCATCGCTGCCGCTTACAGCAATGCGGATTCCAGCATCACGATGAACGTAGAAAAGTCGGTCAATGAAGATCAGGCCTTCCTGGATCTGATGAAGACATTCGCCGTACAGTGGACGGAAAACTACAAGGGTCTCAGAGTTGACGTAGCTGCTGATGAACAGGATGACAACATCCACATGGCAGTATTTGAAGCCAACGGCTATATCTACCGCATCACCTATACTGCACCGAACCATGGTCTCGATATCAATGAGCTCGGTTCGATCATCATGGGCATGCAGTAAAGATTAAATCAGAACAGTTAAAAACATCAGGTGTCGTGCCTGATGTTTTTATATACCTGAGCAGAAAGAAAACAGGAGGTCCTCCTGTTTGTCGTTTAACTTTTCCGTTCGATGATGCAGGCCTGTACCAGAGAAGATTCCGGTATGAAGATCGTGTAGCCGTTCTGAGTGAGCCAGGTCTCCCAGTCGGTCCATACCTTTCCGGTCTCATCGACTAAGGCAGGTACTCCGATATCGCCGATCTCTTTCAGATGGTCGAAGACCGGATCGTTGTCTCTGAGCAGCAGGAAAGAACCGAGGTTTCCCAGACTGTCCAGGATCTCGATGAAACGGTACTCTATCTTATTCTGATCCAGATTTTCCTTTAAGACTGTGCAGTACGGGCACAGGTCGCTTCCATATACTTTGATCATGTCTGTCTCCTTTTCTACATCATATAGAACATTGAGCGGAAGCTCAATGAAAATGAACTAACGCTCCCTGTGGTATTCCGGCAGGAAGTATTTCATATTGGATTCCAGCATACCTAACGCAAAGGAACGGATATCTTCCATACTGAAGTCTGTATCGTGATGGAACCACTTCATATATATCGAGAGGATACCGGAGATATAGTATTCGAGATAGATCGGCAGGATATCCGGACGGATCTGAGAATGCATCATGACCTGACGTATCATCTCTTTGAGGATATCGGTATGTTTCAGGAGGATGATCTCATAGGAAGGATCGGTAGCGATACGGGTAAAGTAGTCGATGTTGTGCAGGATGGTCTCATTGACGAGACGGAATACTTCATCGCTCTTGGCAAGATAATCGATATCCTTGTCTATCAGTTCTTTAAAGCCTTTATTCAAAGACAGATTGATGTCGTCGATGATGTCCCGGAAGAGTCCTTCGATGTCGGGAAAATGCAGGTAGAAGGTACGGCGGCTGATGTTTAAAGAATCGCAGATCCCGCTGACGGTGAGTTCGCTGTACTTCTTTATATAGAGTTCCCGGAAGAGTTCTTCCTTGATGGAACGAATTGTTTTGATGTTTCTGCGGTCATTCGTCTTCATACTATAAGTATACAATAATAGAAATATGTATATTAATATACATGTGTGAATATGTGTAAATTGACCATGTTTCCTGCGAACTTTTAGAATGAAAGTAGAGATAAAAGGAGCTGATAATATGAGCAAATTCGACATTCTTGCGACACCGTTCCAGATCGCCGGTGTGACGATCCGGAATCGTTATGCGTTCTCTCCGGTCACTACAGCGACCATGTGGGATGAAAAGGGAGAGATTACTCCGAGCTTCATCCGCTACATGGAAGAAAGAGCCAAAGGCGGCTTCGGATTACTGGTCACCGGTGCTCTTACGACCGACTATAAGGTAGACCCGTATGCGGCTACCGGACCTGCTTTCATGCAGAATAAGGAAGCATTCAAAGAGAAATCGAAAGTGATGCTGGATGCGGTCCATCAGTATGGAACGAAGATGTTTGCCCAGCTGACATTAGGTCTGGGTAGAAACTATCCGGGACTCCCGTCCACATCCGAGAATATCGTATTCGGTACGACTGATCAGCTGTCTCCGGAACTGACTGTTGAACAGATCAAGACGAAGATCGCCGAACTCGTAGAAGCGGCTGCTTACGTCAAGGAATGCGGCTGGGATGGTATCGAAGTCCATGCGATGCACTGGGGCTACCTCCTCGATCAGTTTGCGATGAAGTGTTTCAACAGAAGAGAAGACGAATATGGCGGCACCTGGGAAAACAGACTGAGAGCTGCCCGTGAGATCGTGGAAGGCATCAAGGCCGTCTGCGGTAAGGATTATCCGGTCGGTATGCGTTTCTCCTTAGAGACGTATGTCAAAGGGGCGAATGAAGGTCTGCTTACACCTGAAGGCGAACAGGGACGTTCCCTGGAAGAGAGCCTTCTCTGTGCAAAACTTTTAGAGAGCTACGGATATGACTATCTGAGTGTCGATACCGGTGTCTATGATTCCTTCTGGTATGCCTGCTCGCCGATGTATGTACCGCAGAGCTTCATGTTCGATATGGCGGAACAGTGCACAAAGGCTGTCAATATTCCGGTCATCTGCGGCGGACGTATGAACGATGCGGCTGCCTGTGCCGAAGCTTTAGCTGCCGGCAAGTTCGATGCGATCACTTTAGGAAGACCTGGTATCGCTGATCCGGAATATCCGAATAAGGCTATGGCCGGTAAAGTGGAAGATATTCGTCCGTGTATCGGCTGCAACGTAGGATGCTTCAAGTCCGTATGTATGGATGTCAAACCGATGA
The DNA here is from genome assembly GCA_045544415.1 of Erysipelotrichaceae bacterium. GTDB lineage: Bacteria > Bacillota_I > Bacilli_A > Erysipelotrichales > Erysipelotrichaceae > Colivicinus. The sequence goes on along the minus strand of JAZPYW010000109.1, from coordinate 35,262 downwards.
CCTGCGCGGTCAATCCGGTCGCAGCTCATGAACTTGAACTCGAACTCAAACCGGGTAACGGCAACAAGAAAGTCGCAGTAGTAGGCGGTGGTATCGCCGGTATGGAAGCGGCCCGAACAGCTGCCCGGAGAGGCTATGATGTCACACTCTGCGAAAAGAGCGATCACTTAGGCGGACATATCGTCGAAGCCGGTGCACACAGCTTCAAGAAGGAAGTCAAACAGCTCAATGAATGGTATCAGAAAGAACTGAAAGATCTGGGTGTCAAAGTCCTTCTGAATACGGAAGCTACTGCTGAAGCAGTGAAGAATACCGGTGCAGATGCAGTCATCATCGCAACAGGTTCCTATACCGCTATGCCGGGTATCCCGGGTATCGATAAAGCTATGACTGCCTTATATGCGATCAATCATCCGGAAGAGATCAAGGATACGGTCGTCGTAGCCGGAGGAGGTCTCGTAGGCTGCGAGATCGCTTACGATGAAGTACGCAAAGGCAGGAAAGTCACGGTCGTCGAAGCACTCGATACGATCATGGCTGCCGGTGCTGCTGCACCTCTGCCGAACATCATGATGATGAAGGCGGAATTCCAGGCCAGAGGCGTCGATCTGCTGACGAATACGAAAGTCAAAGAGTTCTATGAAGACGGTGTCTGCGTCGAAGATATAGACGGCGGTCTCCGCAAGATCGAAGCAGCTACAGTCATCAATGCCTTAGGTTTCCGTCCGGATACCAAACTGGCAGAAGAACTCAAGGCAGAAGGCATCACGGTATGCACCGTCGGTGACTGCAACAAGCCGGCCAATATCCTTCAGGCTACTGCCGAAGCATACGCCGCTGCCAACAGCATCTGATCAAACACTAGTAAAAACGAAAAGAGCCGCGGTCTTATCCGCGGCTCTTTAACATCCTTTAAGATTCTTTTTTAATTCGATGATCTCATTCAGCTGCCGGATCAGATCATCCTTCATAAGTATCGGGATACGATCATCTGCTTTGATGGTTCTCAGATATTCTTCAGGATCCAGCTCCCCGCTGATAAACATCTTTTTCATATTCTCGCCTATGACGAGAATCGTTTTTGATAGATCATATGCAGAAGATCTTCTGATCTCGTTCGGTGTGTGGCCGCAGTTGTAGTACATTCGGGTATTTTTACAGAGATCGGCATACAAGTCAAAAAAGGTCTGCATGTCTTCTTCGTCTTCCAGAATAATACCGAATCTTTCCAGCGCACTGAGCGCATAATTTATGCCTGCATCGGTATCAACAGATATCTTCAGATGATGATATAGATTATCCGAACACAGCGCAGCTTTTATCTGTTCCGTGCTGTGCTGCTTCAGAAACCGGTCGAGTTTTTTCTTTTCTCTCGGTACAGGAACACCTTCCGCTCCGATCTTCCAGTATTCTTCCAAAGAATCGCAGACATAGTGATCTTTATCTGCCTGAACACGAAAGAGATCGTTCAGATCGTTGTTGTCCATATATTCGGAACAGACGACATACTTTCCGTTTGTGGTAGGGATCACGCAATATCCTCTGGTCCATTTTCCGACTCTTGTTTTCATATCCGCATACATGTCTTTCTTCAGCAGTTTCGGATAGAACCTTTTCATGATCTCGTATGCATCATCACTGTAGATCGCCCCGTAAAGCTCTGCAAAAGTGAGATAAAACTTACGGAAATCAGGCGCTTTCATCTTTTCAGAAACCAATTTATTCTTCTCCTTCGTTAAAGGCATCGCAATCCTCGCACCATTCGGAAAGATAATCACGGAACGTATCTTTTACCTCCAGATAATCGCCTTCCGAAATCAGCTGTGATTCATACATGCATTTATAGAACTTTTTAATACTTGCGGCTGTCCTTCTCATCGTATAAGGAGTTGACCATATGCATTTACGGATAAAGAAATAATCGAAGAAGTCGTACAAAGCTGAAAAGCTGCTGCCGTCTTCCATAGAACGTTCATACCTGGAAAGAAATACATTCAGGTAAAAATCGGCGTTCGAAGTGTGCTCGCGGATCGTTTTTTCCGAAAGTCCTTTATCTTTCAGATATTTTCTGAAGATCTTCAGGTAGCGTTTGTTTGCGCGTTCGTTAATGTCAGCCATAGTGCTCCTTTCCAAATTGAAAAAGTATGAAACAGAAATATCAGAAGCTCTTGTGATCTTGAAGGAAAAGGACTGCCTCCTCGCTTGAGTAGATGTGTTCCGGTTCACTGCCGGTGTATTTTTTCCTATTAGTTTCTTCTTTCCTGCGGAAAGGCAGGGGACTCATATGAAATGATTCTTCAAAAGCTCTATTCATGTATTTGAGTTCGGAAAAACCGCTGGCAGAAGCGATCGCCGAGAGGGAGAGTGAATCATCGGGAAGCAGACGCAGAGCGTGTTCCAGACGCTTCTTTTTGAGATATTCCTGGAAATTCATCCCGAAGTAATCCCTGCAGATATGGGAGAGATGAGTGACCGTGATCTCTTCTTTTTCCGCGATATCCGAGAGACGGATCTGGTCCTGATAATTGGCTTCGATATAGGAGACGATGCGGTTGAAACGCTGATTCAGTTTCTTTCTCTTGGAGTATTCGGATTCTTCCAGCACACTATATGGAACGTTCTTCAGCAATTGAAGCAGGATATCCGATACATGGGATACACAGGAGAGTTCAAAGTATTCCTTCTGTTCGCTGTAGGATACGGCCAGGTCATAGATATCACGGATCAGCTGAGAATAGTCTTCTTCCGGAAAACAATTGCGGATCTCCGTTTCGGAGAAGATGATGTTGCGTAAAGGCGGATAGTATTCTCTGAGAAAGTGATTGGAGATCTGGATGATGATGCATAATATGCCTTCTTCCATACAGCTGATCTCATGAGAGTCGAAGGCATTGATGAGGATGAGATCACCGGGAGATACCGGGAATCTCTTTTCTTTTACCCGTATGTCTCCCTGTCCTTTGAGGACATAGAGAAATTCCATGTCGTGATGGACATGAAGGGAACGCATGCGGATCTCGTTGAGAAAGACGTGAAGTCCGCGGATCTTTTCATGGGATATGATCTCATACTCTACCATGATTTTATGGTAATAAGAATTTCTGAAAATCGCAAGATTGTCGTGTATTGAGATACAGAATAATCATTTCCTGAAAGGGCTTTCGCTTCTACAATAGAAATGGATAGGAGGCGAAGGTATGTATTATATCGGAATAGACCTCGGGACATCTGCCGTAAAGATCCTGCTGGTGGATGAAGAAGGAACGATCATTGATTCTACGAGCAGAGAGTATCCTCTTTACTTTCCGCAGAACGGCTGGTCGGAACAGAGACCGGAAGACTGGTGGAGAGAAGTAAAAGAAGGTATCAGAGAGCTTCTGAAGGAAAAGGATAAGGAACTCGTACGGGGGATCGGCTGCGGCGGTCAGATGCACGGTCTGGTCATCCTCGATGAGTCCGATCAAGTCATCCGTCCGGCGATCTTATGGAACGACGGCAGAACGAAGAAAGAGACCGAATATCTCAATCAGATAAAGGAACTTCCGGAATATACGGCCAATATCGCCTTTGCGGGATTCACGGCTCCGAAGATCCTCTGGGTAAAGGAAAACGAACCGGAGAACTTCAGGAAGATAAGACGGATCATGCTGCCGAAGGACTACATCAACTATAAGCTGACCGGTGTATTCTCAAGTGATTACTCCGATGCATCGGGTATGTTATTGCTGGATGTTGAGAATAAGAGATGGTCGAGAGAGATGTGCGAATTCTGTTCGATCAGCGAGGAACAGCTTCCGAAACTCTATGAATCCTATGAAGTGACCGGAACGCTGAAGAAAGAGATCGCTGAGGGACTGGGACTAAGAGAAGATGTCAAAGTCGTAGCCGGAGCCGGAGATAATGCGGCAGCGGCCATCGGTACGAATACCCTGAAAAACGGTTCCTGCAATATCTCTCTGGGAACTTCCGGAACGATCTTCATCGCTTCCGATACTTTCCCAAAACTGGAGAACCATGCGATACACGACTTCGTTCATGCGAATGGAAAGTATCATCTGATGGGATGCATGCTGAGTGCTGCTTCCTGCAATAAGTGGTTTGCGGACGGCATTCTCGGAACGAAGGATTATGCGGGTCTTCAGGAGAAGATCAGCGACGATATGCTGGGAAGAAACAGCGTATACTTCCTGCCGTATCTGATGGGAGAGAGAAGTCCGATCAATGATACGGATGCGAGAGGCTGTTTCCTGGGCATGAATATGGATACCGGAAAAGAAGAGATGTATCTGGCGGTGCTGGAGGGAGTCGGATTTGCGATCAGAGATTCCTTCGAAGTCGCCAAGGCATCCGGTATCGAGATAAATGAGAGTATGATCTGCGGAGGCGGAGGAAAGTCTCCTCTCTGGAGGAAGATCATTGCAGACATCCTCAATATCACTCTGACCATTCCGGCATCGGAAGAAGGTCCGGGATACGGAGGAGTTCTGCTGGCAATGACCGCAGACGGAAAATACAGAGATATCGAAGAGTGCGCAAACAAACTGGTCAAGGTAAAGGGAAGAGTCGTCCCGGATCCAGAGATCGCTGCACGCTATGAAGAGAGATATCAGCAGTTCAGAAAGATATACCCGGCATTAAAGGAAGTGTTCCGGGATCTGAAATAAGAAAGAGGAGAAGAAAATGAGCGAATTATTCAAAAACATTCCTGTTATTCCATTCAAGGGAAAAGATTCTACTGATCCGTTATCCTTCAAATACTATGATGCCGACAGAGTCATCATGGGAAAGAAGATGTCGGAACACCTGCCGTTTGCGATGGCCTGGTGGCATAATCTCTGTGCAGCCGGTACGGATATGTTCGGAAGAGATACAGCCGACAAGTCCTTCGGTGCAGAAAAGGGCACGATGGCACATGCGAAAGCGAAAGTCGATGCCGGATTTGAATTCATGCAGAAACTGGGCATCAAGTACTTCTGCTTCCATGATGTAGACTTAGTACCGGAAGCGGATGACATCAAAGAAACGAACAGAAGACTCGATGAGATCAGCGACTATATCTTAGAGAAGATGCAGGGTACCGATATCAAGTGTCTCTGGGGCACAGCCAATATGTTCGGGAATCCGCGTTTCATGAACGGTGCCGGTTCTTCCAACAGCGTCGATGTCTTCACTTTTGCGGCAGCTCAGGTCAAGAAGGCCTTAGACCTCACGGTCAAGCTCGGAGGAAGAGGCTATGTATTCTGGGGCGGCAGAGAAGGCTATGAGACACTGCTCAATACCGATGTGAAGTTCGAACAGGAAAACATCGCCAAGCTGATGCATCTGGCTGTAGATTACGGACGTTCCATCGGATTCACCGGCGACTTCTATATCGAACCGAAACCGAAAGAGCCGATGAAGCACCAGTATGATTTCGATGCGGCAACCGCGATCGGATTCTTACGTCAGTACGGCTTGGAGAAAGACTTCAAGATGAACATCGAAGCCAACCATGCGACTCTGGCAGGACATACTTTCCAGCACGATCTCCGTATCAGTGCCATCAACGGTATGTTAGGATCCATCGATGCCAACCAGGGCGATCCGCTCTTAGGCTGGGATACCGATGAATTCCCGTTCAATGTCTACGATGCAACCTTATGCATGTATGAAGTACTGAAGAACGGCGGTCTGACCGGCGGCTTCAACTTCGACTCCAAGAACAGAAGGCCTTCCTATACGGATGAAGATATGTTCCATGCGTATATCTTAGGTATGGATACCTTTGCCTTAGGTCTCATCAAAGCTGCTGAGATCATCGAAGACGGACGTATCGACAAGTTCGTTGAAGATAAGTATTCCTCCTGGAAGGGTGAATTAGGTCAGAAGATCCGCAACAGCGAAGTCACGCTGGAAGACCTCTTCCACAGAGCAGAAGAGATGGGTGCTCCGGAACTGCCGGGAAGCGGCAGACAGGAATATCTGGAATCCGTCTTCAACAACATCCTGTTCCGTTAATAATCAAGAGGACCTCAGGTCCTCTTTTGTATTGGTCTATAATGGAAATGTAGAAATAAGGAGAATATCCATATGTCACTGAAAGATACCATTTCCGATCTCTTCCTGAAATATCTGGCTGTACCGCCGGCACCGAGAGTACTTCCGGATAAGATCCATATCGCCTGTATCGGCGACAGTATCACCTTCGGGGCAGGAGTACAGGGAAGAAAGAAGATGACCTGGGAGTACTGTCTGAATGAGATCCTGGGAGAAGAATATCAGGTCCTCAATTACGGGATCAGCGGCAGGACTCTGCAGAAGGATGGAGATCGCCCGTATACGATCGAGAAGTTCTATAAGATCTCTCATCAGTGCCGGGCAGAGAACTATCTGATCATGCTGGGAACGAATGATGCCAAACCATACAACTGGAATAAAGAGCGCTATGAACGGGAACTGGATCTCTTCGTACGTTCCTATGCCGGACTTCCAAACGGTCCGAAAGTCATTCTGATGACGCCTCCGCAGTGTTTCCCGGAAGAGAAGACCGGTATCGTCGCTTTCGATATCAACGCGGATACGATCGATAACGACATCACGGAGATCATCAAAAAGAAGGGGAATGATATGAATCTTCAGGTGATCGACCTCCATAAGTTCACACAGGGACATCCGGAATGGTTTACGGACGGAGTCCATCCGAACTATGAAGGAAACAAGAAGATCGCGGCCTACATTGCCGGACAGGCGCAGTTCAGAAAATAAGATGATATAAAAGGGACCGTTATGAAATGAGCAGTTTATAACAGTCCCTTTTTCTTATTCGTATCTGCATCTGCTAAAATAGAATTGATATCATCTGATAGAAATAATGATAACGAGGTGTAGACATGAAAATCCTGTTTGTGACCAGTGAATGTGCGCCATATTCAAAATCCGGCGGTCTGGCTGATGTAGCCTTTTCTCTTCCTCCTGCATTGAAGGATGCGGGAAACGATGTGGAGATCATCACACCGTACTACAGATGTGTCCGGGACCGCTTTGGCGAAGAGATCAAACATGTCTGCGATCTCCGGGTCACTTTGGGATATTCGACAGTGAACTGCGGTCTGCTGAAAAGCGAACTCAACGGTGTGCCGATCTATTTCCTCGATTACCCGGGACTTTTCGACCGCGAGAGACTCTACGGCTACGATGATGACAAGTACCGCTTTGCCTGGTTCTCCAAAGCAGTCATCGATGTGATGGACAAACTGGATTTCGTTCCGGATATTTTACATTGCAACGACTGGGAAAGTGCGCTGTCTGTCATCTACCTGAAAGACGATCAGGCAAAAAGATCGACGTACCGTAATGTCCGTACCGTCTTCACCATTCACAATATCGCTTATCAGGGTCAGTTCGGCAGGAATGAACTGACGACCACTTTTGCCCTGGATCCGGGCTGGTATGACGGCGGTCTGGCTTATGTCTATCAGGGCAGGGAAGATGTCAATCTGATGAAAGGTGCGATGCTGATGGCGGATGCGGTGTCTACCGTATCGCCGACTTATGCGCGGGAACTCCATACCCGCAAATTCGGAAAGGGTCTGGAAGGCATCTGCGACATCATTGAATCCAAGATGTACGGAATTCTGAATGGTATCGATCCGGATCATTACGATCCGTCCAAGGATCCGCGTATCCCGTGCAACTTCTCTGCCGATGACAAGTCGGGCAAGGAAGTCTGCAAAGCCTATATCCAGGAAGCCTTCGGTATCAAGAAGGAAAGACACTGGCCTCTGTTTGCGGTCGTAGCAAGACTGGTCGAACAGAAAGGCGTCGATCTGATCAAAGAACTTCTGGACTCTCTGATGAAGAAGGGCGTACAGCTCATCATCTTCGGTCAGGGCGACAGGAAATACACCGATTACTTCCGCGAGTGTATCAACAGGTATCCGGGACAGTTCGGTTTCTCGGATCAGTATACGGAGGAGATGGCTGCCAAGGTCTTTGCGGGTGCAGACTTCTATCTGATGCCTTCTTCCTTTGAACCGTGCGGTCTTTCTCAGATGATGGCGATGCGCTATGGCACAGTACCGATCGTTCATGAGACCGGCGGTCTGAAAGATACCGTCAGAGCGTATTCGGAATTCGACGGTATCGGCGACGGCTTCTCTTTCTCGCAATACTCTTCCAAAGCTCTGATGCTGGCGATCGATCAGGCGATCAAAGTCTACTTTGCGGAATATGATGTCTTTGAAACGATCAAGGACCGCTGCATGCGCAAGGACTTCTCCTGGAACAAGTCGGCCCAGACGTATCTCAAGATGTACTCGGATATCTGCGGCAACGGCTATGATCCGAACGTCACATTCAGGGATGCCTACGATGTACTGAAGGTCATCTACGAAGACCTCGAAGAAAGCAGAAACAAGTATCTGGCATTGCAGAATGACGATTATTCCGTGATCGCTCAGGTCCGCATCGAGGGACCGGGTGAAGGAACCTATTATCTCAAATTCACGAAGAACGGTATGGAGATGGCACCGTACAACTATTATGGTGCCGATGTCTATCTTGCGACCAGTTTCGATAATCTTTACAACATGGCGACCGGTGTCGTCAATGCGGACAGGCTCTTCGTCAACGGTCAGTTAAAAGTCGAAGGCAATATCTCCAAGGGTGCAGAACTGCGCAATCTCCTCGGTAAATACAAGTCCTAAGACCTGATTAATCAGAAGATCCGTTCATTAACATAAACAACAGTTCAGAATCGGCAGATCAGCTTAAAGATCTGCCTTTTATCATGCGTCTGCACCGCTCCCTTTCCGGTCGTCCTGGTCATCACGTCGATCTTACTGATAAAGCATCTGAAAACAGGAAAGGATTTCACTGTGGTAGAATGAGGCTGTATGGAGTATAGAAAAGACATAGGTCTGGGAACGACACAGTTCTGGTATGGAAGCACGAAGACAAAGAAACAGGTCTTTCATGATGCCTTTTATGAATACGGAGTCAATATCATCGATACGGCAGAGATGTATGGAGAAGGGACCTGTGAGAAGGAAGTATCTTCCATCATCAAAGAACTTGGAAGAAATAATCTCTATATCATCGACAAGATCCTGCCGGACAATGCGACGGATAGAAGCTTCTTCAAGAGTCTTCATAAGTCTCTGGAACTGCTGGAGACAGACTGTATCGATCTCTATCTTTTACACTGGAGAGAAAAAGCCGATCTCAGAGTCGTCGTACGGAATATGGAAGAGGCGAAGAGACAGGGACTGATAAGGGAATGGGGCGTCTCCAACTTTGATGTATCCGATATGGAAGACCTCCTGAAGATACCGGATGGAGATAAGTGCTATGCGAATGAGATCTTCTATAATGTCTTCTACAGAGGCATTGAATATGATCTGCTTCCTTATCTGAAGGAACATGGTATACGTCCGATCTCCTATTCCACTCTAGACACCCGTAAACACCGTCAGGAGCTTTATAAACACAAAGATATAGCAGATATATGTCTGAAGGAAAACGTCTCTCCAGAGGCTTTATTACTGGCTTTTGCGGTACGTGAATATGATCTCCTTGCGTTATTCAATACCTCTTCTCCGGAACATCTGAAAGAGAATATGAAGTACCGGGATCTCGATATCCTTCCATACATGGATATCCTGAATAAATACTATCCGGCACCTGTACGGAAAGTACCATTGGAAAAACGATAGAGGCAGAAGCCTCTTTTGTTTATTTGTCTCAATTCTCAAATAATTCCTTTTTTGTGCATCAATATAATAATGAATTAATGATATCTTTTATATGTGATTCAGCAGGACAAACACATCGTTTATCCTGTATAGAACAGAAAGTCATAATCAACAGGAGGTCAATATGAAAAAAGATACTGTTCTTATCCTTGCGAGTGTCGGTACCAACATCATCCGTGCCAAGGAATCCACTTACGATGTGATTCGGAAAGAACTGGCAGACTATTCCGGTCTGGAAGTCTATCAGGTATTCACTGATGACAGCTATGCGAGAGCTATGTCCGATGGAGACGATAAAGTCTATACCGTAGAAGAAGCACTGGAAAAAGCCATTGCGGACGGTTATTCCAAAGTCATCGCCGTACCGGTATTCATGACGAAGGGTGAACTGTACAACAGCCTCAAGAGCAGACTGGATTTCTATCTGGACAGACTTGAGATCAGGATGACGGATTCCGTTCTCCATGACGCTGTATCCTGCGATGAGATGAGCGAAGTATTCGAAGAGATCGTCCATATCGATCCGAACAAGGAATATCTCTTTGTCGAACACGGAAACCCTTATTACCACTGTGCAGCCAATACCTACCTGCAGCAGAGCTTTGATCGAAAAGGCTATAAGAATGTCAAAGTCATCCAGCTGAAGGAAAGAGACAGTTTCGGACAGGCTATTGCCTTCCTGAAACAGCGCAAAGCCGATGAGACCGGTGTTCAGGTCGTCATCATCCCGCTGATCGTTGCCTGGGGCGACTACATGGCCAACGAACTCTACAATGCTCAGGATTCTTTCATGTGGAAACTGAGAAATGCGGGCTACCGTACCGTATTTACCGGTTCCGGTATGGGTGAATTCGCAAGTTTCCGCCAGGTCTATAAGAAGAGACTGGATGCGGTAAAAGACTGAGAATGTTCACCGAACCATCAATGAAAGGAGTGTAAGAATGGATAATAAAGCCTGGAGAGGTTTTAAAGGAACACATTGGACCGATGATATCAATGTGCGTGATTTTATACAGAACAACTATACGGTCTATACAGGAGATGAGTCTTTCCTGGAAGGACCGACAGAAGCGACAGATAAGCTTTGGGGAAAACTGCAGGAACTGCAGAAAGAAGAACGTGCCAGAGGCGGCGTATTAGAGTGCGAGACAGAAGTCGTCACCGGTCTTACTGCCTATGGTCCGGGTTATATCGATGAAGAGATGAAGGGTCTCGAAAAGGTCGTAGGTCTGCAGACCGATAAGCCGTTGAAGCGTGCTTTTATGCCGTATGGCGGTATCAAGATGGCCGTTCAGGCAGCCAAGACCTATGGCTATGATGTCAACCCGAAGTTCAACAAGATCTTTACGGAATATCATAAGACACACAATCAGGCCGTATTCGATGCCTATACACCGGAGATGAGAACGGCCCGGCATACGCATATCGTCACGGGTCTTCCGGATACTTACGGACGCGGAAGGATCGTCGGAGACTACAGAAGAGTAGCTCTCTACGGGGTAGACTTCCTGATCAAAAAGAAACAGGAAGACCTCCTCAACTGCGGACATGGCGAGATGACCGATGATATCATCCGTCAGAGAGAAGAACTGGCCGATCAGATCAAGGCATTGAATCAGATGAAGGAGATGGCTCTGATCTACGGTTACGATATCTCCGTGCCGGCCGTCAATGCGGCAGAAGCCGTGCAGTGGCTGTACTTCGGCTATCTGGCAGCCATCAAGACACAGAACGGTGCTGCGATGAGTGTCGGCAGGATCTCTACTTTCCTCGATATCTACATCCAGCGTGATCTGGAAGAAGGAACGATCACTGAGAAGGAAGCACAGGAACTGATCGACCACCTGGTCATGAAGTTCCGTATGGTCAAGTTTGCCCGTATCCCTTCCTATAACCAGCTGTTCTCCGGTGATCCGGTATGGGCTACTCTGGAAATGGCCGGTATCGGAATGGACGGCAGACCGATGGTCACCAAGAACGACTTCCGTTTCCTCCATACCTTAGAGAACATGGGACCTTCTCCGGAACCGAACCTGACCGTTCTTTATTCCAGCAAACTTCCGGAAGCATTCAAGAAGTATGCGGCCAAGATCTCCATCAATACGTCTTCGATCCAGTATGAGAACGACGACATCATGAAACCGGTATGGGGTGATGATTACAGCATCTGCTGTTGTGTCTCCGCTACACAGACCGGTAAGGAGATGCAGTTCTTCGGAGCCCGTGCCAACCTGGCAAAGTGTCTCCTCTATGCGATCAACGGCGGATTCGATGAGAAGCACAGAGTACAGTGCGGACCGGAGATCGCCCGTATCACATCCGAATATCTGGACTACGATGAAGTCATCCATAAATTCGACATCATGCTGGACTGGCTGGCAGGACTCTACGTCAACATCCTGAACCTCATCCAGTACATGCATGACCGCTATTACTATGAAGCAGCCGAGATGGCACTGATCGATACCGATGTACGTAGAACGTTTGCGACCGGTATCGCCGGATTCTCCCATGTCGTAGACTCCCTGAGCGCCATCAAGTATGCCAAAGTCAAAGTGATCCGTGATGAAGAAGGCATCACCGAACGTTTCGAGATCGAAGGAGACTTCCCGAGATATGGAAACGATGATGACCGCGCCGATCAGATCGCTGTATGGCTCCTCAAGACCTTCATCACCAAGATCAAGAAATACCACACTTACCGCAATTCCGAAGCGACGACTTCGATCCTGACGATCACTTCCAACGTCGTATACGGAAAGGCTACCGGTGCTACACCGGATGGCAGAGAAGCATACAAGCCGTTCGCACCTGGCGGAAACCCGTCTTACGGTGCCGAAAAGGAAGGCCTCCTCGCTTCCCTCAATTCCGTCGCAAAAGTGCCATACGAATATGCCTTAGACGGTATCTCCAATACCCAGACGATCTCTCCGGATGCCTTGGGACATACATTAGATGAGAGAAAGAACACCCTTGTCTCCGTCATGGACGGATACTTCGACCGCGGTGCACACCACCTCAACGTCAATGTCTTCGGCACCGAGAAACTGATCGACGCTATGGAACATCCGGAAAAACCGGAATATGCGAACTTTACGATCCGTGTATCCGGCTACGCGGTCAAATTCATCGATCTGACGAAGGAGCAGCAGCTGGATGTCATCAGCAGGACCTGCCACAAGTCCCTCTAATAATGAAATGATGGAAGGGATCATCCACAGTACGGAATCATTCGGTGCCGTGGATGGTCCCGGTATCCGTTTTCTGATCTTTCTGCAGGGATGCCGGATGCGTTGCCGCTATTGTCATAATCCCGATACCTGGAGAATGGATAAAGGGGAAAGGAAGACCGTAAAGGAACTTCTGGACAAGGCAGAACGCTACCGTTCCTACTGGAGAGACAAAGGAGGTATCACCGTATCCGGAGGAGAAGCGATGCTTCAGCCGGAATTCGTATCTGCCCTATTCGAAGAAGCACACAAAAGAAAGATCCATACGGCACTGGATACCGCCGGAGAACCGTTCTCCCGAGAAGAAGAGAGTTTTCCTCTCTTCGAAAGACTCTTCGATTCGACCGATCTCGTCCTTCTCGACATCAAGCATATCGATCCCGAAGAACACAGAAAGCTCACCGGACACGGCAATGAGAATATCCTCGATCTGGCACGTTATCTGTTAGACCGTAATATCCCGGTCTGGATCCGCTATGTGCTGGTACCGGGCATCAACGATGATGAAAAGACGTTATACAGGACCCGGGAATTCCTGGATACCCTGCATAATGTCGAACAGGTAGATATCCTGCCGTACCATACCCTGGGAATCTATAAGTGGGAAGAACTCGGATACAACTATACTCTGAAGGATACTGCTCCGCCGGATGAAAAAACGATACGGAAAGCAGAAAAGATCCTGAAGGGAAACCATGAATGAAAGACCGGAAGATATTCCGGTTTTCTGATGTCTCTCTAACATGTAATGAGAAGAGAAACAGAAAGAGAGATCATTGATATGGATGTATTTGCGGTTTATTCAGGCATCGTTCTGATCGCCTGTTCGATCCTCGCTTATCTTTACAGCGGCAAGGCAGTTCATAGACCCGATGTATACCGGAGATTCTTTCTGATCTATGCACTGGTCGCTGTTCTGGCTGCGATAGCCGTACGTCTGTACCAGGAGGAAAGGCCGGACGGACTGGTCCTGGGTGCCTTCCTGAAAGAGAAGAGACCTTCCCGGAAACAATTGATCTTGCGGATAGCCTTGACTGTTTTAATGATCCTGCCGTTATATCTCTTCCGGGAAAAGATCGGCTCGCTTCTCTATGGAGCGGTTTTGTGGAAAAGATCCCTGTAATTGAGACGAAAACCGGTAATATGTTTCAAATAAAGAGACTGAAGTCTCTTTTTCTGTATTACGGGAAAAAATTACCGATTATTGTTGAAAAGGGGAAACTGCTTCGATATCCTAAACTAGTAAGAAAGGAATAAGTTTATGGATCTCAAGTTAAAAGACAAAGTCGTTCTCGTAACAGGCGGTACCGGCGGTATCGGTACAGCTATCGTCAAAGGTTTCCTCTCTGAAGGCGCAAAAGTTGCGTTCTCTTCCACATCTCAGGCTAAGATCGATGCCCTGATCCCGACACTGGACGCTGCAGAAGGCCAGGTCGCCGGATTCGTCGCCGATATGAGCGTCGAAGAAGACATCAGGAATTTCGTAGATAATGCCAAGGCTCATTTCGGTACGATCGATATCGTCGTTCCGAATGCCGGATATGAAGGAAAAGCTCATCCGGTACAGGATATGGACCTTCCGTTATTTGAAAAGACATACATGCTGAATGTATTCTCCGTCATGCTGATGATGAAGTATGCTGCTCCGACTCTCATCGAGAAGAAGTCCGGTGCTGTTGTCGTCGTTGCCTCTGCGGCAGCTTATGAACCGACAGCCGGAAACAGCGCATATGTTTCTTCCAAGTATGCCGTTGCCGGTCTGACGAAGTGTGTCGCTATGGAACTTGGTCCGGTAGGCGTCCATGTCAACTATGTCTGCCCGGGTCCGGTAGATACGCCGATGATGCTCCGTATCGAAAAAGACTTCTTCGGTGATACGATGACTCATGAAGAAGCTATGGCTATGCTGGCAGGAAACTACGCGATGGACAAGCGCTATGCAAAGCCGGAAGAAGTTGCGAATGCAGTTCTGTATCTCGCTTCTGAAGTATCCGCTCATACAGCCGGTATGGGTATGCATGTAGACTCCAAAGTCTCTGCTCCGAACTAAAGAGAAGATAAAAATCATAAGATATACGGTGTGACTTCGGTTGCACCGTTTTCTTATCCATTCTAGAATGTGTTTATGAAGAAAATGATTTCCGTAAAATTTCGTGAGATCGAAGAGAAGGATGATGAACAATTAGCTTCCATCATCCGGAAGAATCTCCAGGATCATCATCTGGATATACCGGGTACAGCCTATTATGATAAGGATCTGGACCACCTTTCAGGTTATTACCGGAATAAGGAAGGGCGCTATTACTGCGTCGTGACCGATGAAGAAGATCACGTTATAGGCGGTGCCGGGATCGCGGAGGTCTCTTTCTTTGCGAACTGTGCGGAAATGCAGAAACTCTATCTGGATGATCACGTCAAAGGACAGGGACTCAGTTATGAACTGATCGACAGGATCGAGGATATCGCCCGGGATAAAGGGTATAAACGGATCTATCTGGAGACGCATTCTTATCTGGACAGAGCCCTTCATGTGTATCAGAGATGCGGATATGAAGAGATACAGAGACCGGAAGCTGTCGTACACAGTACGATGGACCGCTTCTTCCGGAAGGAACTCTGAGATACCATCATCAGCATTGGTCTCATGATCAGAAGAGGAACAATCGATTTCAAAGTTTTTTCACCTGTTTATGGTAGAATATTAACAATCAAAAAAGGAGAAATAATATGATCAGAACGAATGTGGTTGAACTGACTGTCATTCCTGCTTTTGCGTATCGTCAGAAACTGCAGGCAGGCGGCTCCGGTATTGTGATACTCCGAAAGGACGCTGATCAGCCGGGTCTTGCGTCGATCTCTACCAAGACCGGAGAACCGATCCCGGCTAAGAACACTCCAAAGAAACTCTATCCTGATGAAGCTTTCAAAGAAGCGATGGAACTCACCAGAGGCATGCCTTATAAGAAACAGGGGAATGTCGTATTGAATAAGGAAAAACTCAAGGAAGTCAAAGAGGATGTCAAAGAAGAGACGGCAGAAGAAATACTTGTGAATTCCGAGGACTATCAGAAGATCGTCGATCATTATACCGACAAGAACGGAAAACTCTCCTACGATCTCTTAAACAAAGACATGATCCGCTTCCTGCATTCTTCCAGCATTGCCCGCAGACTCGTAGGCGAGATGGCTACGCCGGCCAAGATCCGTCTCTATACTACAGGCACGAAATTCCGCAATATCACCGGGAATCACGATATGAGCGATAAGGAAGTCAAGCAGATCATCGAAATGCTGGATGAAGTATATCCGAAGGGTGTACTCAAGGACTTCAATGAAGAAGTGAAAAAGAGTCTGAAAGGAGCGAAGAAGTAATAGTCCTCATAGAGGATAAACATAAATAAGAAGAGGGAGAGATCCCTCTTCTTCGCTATAATAGAGATGTACAGGAGGACAATATAATGGATCGTATCAAAAGGATCACGGAGATGGAACGACGTCTCGATGATGTGAGAAAGGCCACCGATGAACTGGAGAAAGTTTTCTCCGCTTATGAAGAACTGCAGGATGACTATCAGAAACTGAATGAGTATTATGGAAGCATCACCTGGATGAAGGATTATGAGGCAGATGAGAAGGGGAAACTTCCGAAGGATCTCAAGAGAGGGGTACTGTCGGAAGATGCCGTATATGACCTGATCAATGACAATCATGATCTGGCTGTACGCATGCTGAGAGTTATTACGAAACTTCTGGAGAAGGAAGCATTATGAGTAAAGTATTCGTTATTACGACGAGTCTTCGTGCCGGCAGCAACTCCGATATCCTTGCTGAAAGGCTCATAGAAGGAGCTAAGGAAGCAGGAAATGAAGTATCTCATATCAGTCTCAAAGGAAAGAAGATCAATTACTGCATCGGCTGTATGGTATGTCAGAAGACACAGAAATGCATACAGAAGGATGATGCAATAGAGATCGCCGAAGAAATGAAGAATGCGGATACCCTGGTATTCGTGACACCGATCTACTACTATGAGATGAGCGGTCAGATGAAGACCTTATTAGACCGTATGAATCCTCTCTATACTTCCGACTATTCCTTCCGCAATGTCTATTTATTGACGACTGCTGCAGAGGATGAAGAAACTACTCCGAAGAAGGCGGAGAACGGACTTCAGGGATGGGTCGACTGTTTCGAGAAGGCAGAACTGAAAGGGACCTGTTTCTGTGGAGGTCTCAATGACCGAAAAGAAGCAGAGAAAGACGAGAAGGCTTTAGAGAAGGCCTATCAGTTCGGGAAAGAGATCATTTAATAAATCAGAGCTGCGGGATCGCAGCTCTGTATTCTTATAGGACTTTGCTTAAGAAGAGCTTCGTTCTCTCTTCCTTCGGATCGCTGAAGAATTCCTTCGGAGTATTTTCTTCTACGATCTTTCCCTCATCCATGAAGATGATACGGGAAGCTACTTCTTTGGCGAAGTTCATTTCATGCGTGACGATGACCATCGTCATGTTTTCTTTTGCGAGGTCTCTCATGACATCGAGGACTTCCTTGACCATTTCCGGGTCTAAAGCGGATGTCGGTTCATCAAACAGCATCACTTCCGGCTTCATGCAGAGAGCCCGGACGATGGCGACTCTCTGTTTCTGTCCGCCGGAGAGTTTATTGACGTACTGATCGGCCTTGTCTTTGAGTCCTACCCGATCCAATAATCTCAACGCTTCTGCCTTGGCATCTTCTTCGCTCTGTCCCAGTACTTCTACCGGTCCTAAGGTCAGATTCTGCATGACCGTCAGATGAGGGAAGAGATTGAAGTGCTGAAAGACGAAACCCATCTTGGTACGGACGCGGCACATCTTTGCCTCATCATCCGCATCGATCCTCTGATCATCGAAATAGATCGTACCTTTATCGATCTTCTCCAGTCCGTTGATGGAACGGAGCAGTGTCGATTTTCCGGAACCGGAAGGACCGATCAGACAGACGATCTCGTTCTTTTCGATATCCAGGGAGACATCATCCAGGGCTACGACACCCGGGAACTTCCGGGAGACATGTTCGATCTTAATCACCTTCAGCCAGCCTCCTTTCCAGTTTTCCGGTAAACTGCGCGATCGTCAGGGTCAATACCAGATAGATGAGGGCAGCCCCGATCATCGGGAAGAAATAGTTGTAGTATTTGGCACCCAGGATATTGGAAGACTTCATCAGATCGACGACACCGATGGTCGATACGAGGGAAGAGTCCTTGATCAGGGTGATGAATTCATTGGTCAGCGGCGGAACGATACGTTTGAAGGCCTGAGGAAGAATGATCTTTTTGAGGATCTTGGACCTCCGCAGTCCAATCGACATGCCGGCTTCCCACTGTCCCTTATCGATCGCATTGATCGAGGAACGGATCAGTTCACAGCTGTAGGCACCGGAGTTGATACCGATAGCCAGGATACCCATTAGAAGGGCATTGACCGGAAGATAATTTCCGGTGATCATCTGATACAGCATCGGGATACCGAGATAGAAGAAACTCAGCTGCAGAAGCATCGGAGTCCCTCTGATGAATTCGACATAGACATTGCCGAGGATGCGAAGCACTTTGGAACGGGACATCTTGCAGATGGCAGCCAGGACACCTAAAAGGATACCCATAATGGTCGCACATACCGCAACGACGAGAGAGATCCTCATCCCCTTCAGCATGAAGAGGATGTTCTCACCTGTGAATATCTTAAGAATGGTCTCCCACATCTTTAGAGTCCGTAGGCCTCCTTGAGAGCCTGATAAGCCGGAGTATCGATATATGCTTCAATAGCTTTATTGAAAGCGTCGGCCAGTACGGTATTTCCTGTCTTGATGATGAAAGACATCTCTTCATCGATCAGGGACTGCTCGCATTTCTTCAGACCGAATTCCGTGACATAGTTATCTCCAACTGCTTCATCGGCTACGACCGCATCGAGCTGTCCGGCAGCCAGCGACTGAAACATGATCGTGAAGTCACCCGGATAGAGGACGTTCTCCGGACCGATAAGTTCGCCAAGGGCTTCTGCACCGGTCGTTCCTGTACCGGAAGCGACTTTCTTGCCTGCCAGATCATCCGGACCGTTGATACCGGTATCTTCTCTTGTGACGATGACCTGTCTCGAGATTAAATGAGGAGTCGTAAAGATGCAGTCGCGGTCCGCAGAATACGTGAATCCGGACATACCGACATCGATCTGATTCGCCTGCAGAGCCGAGATGATCGTCGAGAAATCCATCTGCTTGAGTTCAACAGTATAATTCGTACCGTTCTGTTCGTTGAAGACTTTCATGACCTCATTCAGCAGGTCTACTTCGAATCCTTCTACTTCTCCCTGAGCATTCAGAGATTCAAAAGGCGGATAATCCGGGGAGGTTCCCACGATGATCTTTCCTTCAGTCAGCAAGGCATCCTTGAAAGGACTGTCTTCTGTATCATCCGAAGAATCACAGCCGCATAAGCTGAAGAGGAAACACAGGGCAATAGCGATCGTCAGTAACTTTTTCATGTCATTTCTCCTTTTTCTTTATCAATGAGAACGTCTCGAAGACATAGTATTCTCTCTCGCCCAGATCCTGTACGGGAAGGGCTTCTTTATTCAGTATCTTTTCAAATCCATCAGCGATGGAAGGAAGTATCGATCCTTCGATGCAGGGTTCATTGTGGGAAGTGATCAGCAGATAGTCGTGATAGTTCTCTGCCAGTTCCTTCATCGTCTGAACATATTCTGCGAAGGTATCTTCAAAGCAGTAGAGCGGGGCAGGATAATAGGTATCTCCGGTAAAGAGGATCTTTTCCTCATCGTTCACCAGCATCACCGCATCCTTTGCATGTCCCGGCGTATGGATGAGTCTCCATCGTCGTTTTCCGAGATCGAAGATATGTCCTTCCGGAACAGTTTCATAGGATACCGGATGCCAGATGTACTCATGAGACCTGATCGGGGCATCATCTGCAAACTGATCAGGGGTGAACTGAGGCCGGACATAATCGTCATCCAGCGGTCCATCCAGCACTTGTTTCATCTCCGGATGATCATAGATATACACGTTATCGAATCTCCAGTCATCGCCGATATGATCGAAGTGATGATGGGAATTTACGACGATCAGTTCTCCGTCATAGATCTCTTCGATACATTTCTTCATATCGCCGATTCCCAGTCCCGTATCCCACAAGAGAGCTTTCTTTTCTCCTTTGATGAGATAGGATATCACTTCCTGGAAATGATAGGGCTCATATACTGCATAGATGTCATGACCGATATCGTAGACTTTGAACCATTCCTGAGACTGTTTCACTTCCGTATAGTTCTCATACTGTTTCCGGACTGCTTCCCATTCCATGTCCCTTCTCCTCTCTCCTATAAATAAAAAATCGTCTCATAAAGAGACGATGGATCGCGGTACCACTCTTCTTGTCTGCATAAAACAGACCACCTCATCGATAACGCCGATTCCGCGTTACGGAATACTGTTTTCCTCCGTAATTCTCCAAAGTGCGTTCATATCTTCCTTGTCTCATCCGCTTCCACTCTGCCGGACTCGCTGTCAGACGGTGTCGATACTACTACCCTTTTTCTGAATATACCTAGATTCTAACAGAAAATTGAGAAAACGCAAGAACATTTCAGAAAATTATTTACATATAGTGTAAATTATTTACATTTTTCTATTCATATCCGTTGATCTCGAGGTATTTCAGTATCCTGCGGAACGTATCCTGACCATCGAGACAAGTGTCGATGAGGTAACCTTTTTCCTGTTTCCATTGGGAGAGCCCTCGGTAGTAAAACGTTTTTTTGGAGTCTTCGATGAGAAACGGTACGACGTTCCAGCGAAGACATTCCTTAAATGCAATAAGTCTTCCTACGCGGCCATTTCCATCCTGGAAAGGGTGTATCATTTCAAACTCAGCATGGAAACAGACGATATCCTCTATAGTCACTTCCGGTATTTCGTTATATGTTCTTAACAGTGATCCGATCTTTTCAGGAACTTCTGCCGGTTTTGCGGTCTCGTGTCCGCCGACGTAGTTTGGCCGCTGTTTATATGATCCGGCTTTGAACCAGGATAACTCTTCGTCTTTTGTGTTGTGTTTCAGTATGTAATGCAATGCTTTGATATGTTCTTCCGAAAGAACCTCTTCCGCATGATCGATCACATAGTCGATCGCCCGGAAATGATTCACTGTTTCCATGATGTCATTGACAGAGACCCCGCCGTCAGCATTGATCGTTTTTGTTTCGAAGATCATCCTTGTCTGATCCTCAGTCAATGTACTCCCCTCTATGTGGTTGGAGTTGTAGGTCATTCGGACCTGTACCTCATGGTAGAGGCTGCCGGATATCTTTGTTTCTTTCTCTTCTCTCAGACGCTGCAAGATAGGATTGTCGGAAACGATCTCATATAGATCTTCCGGATCGCAGGAAAGATATGAAGCGATCTTTCGAAGTGTTGCGGGAGAGAGTTTTTCTCCTCGTGGCAGCTTTGCGATCGTGCGGGACGATATTCCGAGTTCTTTGGTCAAAACCGATCTATTGAGACCTTTTCTTTTTATCCTGTTGATAAGTTTTTTATATGAAAACATATAGATCACCAAAACCTTTACTTAATTTTAACTAAAATAATAAAAAAGTAAAGATTTTTGAGAAGATATGTCTATAAAAGTAAAGATTTAAAAAACAATCCCTTGGGATCGTTTCTGGTTTATAGGAGAGTAAAGAGGATGTAGAGCCAATGGGCAACGATGCCGGCCAGGAGACCGCCTATGGTATGCGAGAAGATGGCTTTACCGATGAGAGGCTTGCAGTCGAGGGAGTCCATCATTGAGGCGTGAGTACTCAGATAGCCGCTCCAGCACATGCACATGGCGGTGAATACGGCGATATCGCTCGGGAAGATCTTTCCCAGAGAAGCGAGAGAAGCCGTCATACTGAGGGCCGCTCCGGCTGAACCCAGAGCCGTGACCGGGACACCGATCGCTTCGGGATTGCGGAAACCGAAGAGTGGCTTCAGGAGGAAATCGATCTTGCCGGCGAGATCCGGGAGGAGGTGTATCCCTTCATAAGCTGCTCCGGTATAGGTACCGTCAGCTGCTGTTCCGTTTATCAGCATCAGTACGATGGTACAGATTATGAGAACGCCAGGGATGATG
Source organism: Erysipelotrichaceae bacterium (assembly GCA_045544415.1). Classification (GTDB taxonomy): domain Bacteria; phylum Bacillota_I; class Bacilli_A; order Erysipelotrichales; family Erysipelotrichaceae; genus Colivicinus. The sequence goes on along the minus strand of JAZPYW010000109.1, from coordinate 13,126 downwards.
CTGAGGCCGAGCTTGACACCGCTTTTTCCACCTTCGAGGACAGCTGAGATAACTCTTGAGCCGATGCCTCCGTTTCGTATCGGTCTCATGCCTTCCGGTACATCGGATTCTTCTTCTCCCTTCATAAGTTCATCCGCATGTTCGCCGTAATAGCTCTTCGTGAACTTCAGCATCAGTCTCGTACTGATGACGCTCCCTAACAAAGCTGCCAGCAGTCCGGCGAATACCGCTCTGCCCAGAGATTCTTTCATAAGCGGAGAGAGGCTGTACATGTAGGTGCAGACGATCATGCCCATACCGAAGGATGTTCCGAGATTGGTGAGGGCAGGGAGTTCATAGCGTTTGAAATAACGGCGGAAACGGGCATCTTCACTCAGAGACAGGATCGCCGGATTATCGGAGAGGAAGGTCGTCAGGACGCCCAAGGCAGCGACACCCGGAAGATGATAGATCGGTCTCATCAGCGGTTGAAGGAGCCGGTTGACTAAAGCGACGAAACCGAATTCCGAAAGGAGCGCCGATACAGCACCCATCAGGACACAGACGGCAGTGATATATAAGACCGTATCGATCAATAGACGGTAGGCAGTATTCATCATAGTGTTGAGGGCGTTCGCAATACCCATCGGCACCGCAAATACCGCAAACAAGACCAGGAATATCACCGGAAACAGAAATGTCTCGAGACAGAGCTCCTTCACATAGGAAGGAGTATTGTCCGGCTGCTGAAGACGCATAGGAAGATCCTCCGTAATAACCAAATACTATTATTTCATGGATATTATTTTCTACAAGCACTTTTTCAGAAGAAAAGATCCTTGCGGATCTTAAGGGCGTTTATTCTCCTACTTTTACTCCGGTGAGATATTCGTAATACTGGACGATGGCACTGTGGTCTTTCTGACCTCCTTCATGTGCATGCATCCACTGCATGACTTCCTGTACGGCAGCCGTCATCGGAACAGGGGAACCGACAGTATGAGCGCATTCGAGGACGTTGTTGAGATCTTTGATATGCAGATCGATCTTGAAGCCCGGCTTATCGTTTCCTTCGATCATCATCGGAGCTTTAGCATTCATGACGGTAGATCCTGCCAGTCCTCCCTTGATGGCCGCAAAGACCAGATTCGGATCGACATCGGCTTTCTTTGCCAGCATGAGTGCTTCGCTGAGTGCTTGGATATTGCAGGCAACGATGATCTGATTGGCCAGCTTCGTCGTATTTCCGGCTCCTACTTCACCGCAGCGTACGACAGAACTTCCCATTGCTTCCAGTACCGGCTTATAGGTATCGAAGACTTCCTGTTTACCTCCGACCATGAAAGATAACGTTCCGTCAATGGCCTTCGGTTCTCCTCCGGATACCGGTGCATCCAGCATCTCGATTCCTTTCTTAGACAGTTCGGCAGCGATCTCTTTGGAAGCGACCGGATTGATGGAAGACATATCGATGAAGACGCTTCCTTCTCTCATGTATTCCGCTACTTTTCCGCTTCCGATCATAACATCTTTTACCTGTGGAGAATTCGGCAGCATCGTCATGACGACATCGCAGTTTCTGCCGATCTCTTCATAGAAGGCAACTCCTGCACCGGCTTCTTTCAGTTCTCCGGCAGCTCTGTTTCCTTCATATACTGTTACATCATAACCTGCTTTCAGGAGGTTTTTGGCCATAGGTTTTCCCATGATCCCAAGTCCGATAAATCCGATCTTCATATCTTTATCCTTTCGTTTTTCTTCACTTATTATGAAGATATCATTTTTTCGGACATAAATAAAATATCCCGGGTGATCCGGGATATTCTCGTCATTCTTTTTCTGATACTACAGAGCTGCGCCGCAGGAAGGACAGGAACTTGAGGAAGAGTCTACCGGAGCACCGCATTCCGGACAGAATCTTCTCGATCCTCCTTCTTTCTCATAGTACTGCTTGTCTTTCGGCCAGCTGATATCGTAAGCTAGCAGCCAGGTCTTCGTCTCTTTCGGACCTAAGGTCATCTTCCAGGTCAGGATACCGTCTTCATCGTATTTGGCACCTGAGATGTCTCTCTTTTCGACGATGATGGTCTTCTCTCTCGAGATCGGGAGACGGTCCTGTACCGTGACCTTTACTTCCGCATCACGGTTGTTGGTGAGCTTGAATTCATAGACGAATTCCGTCGTGCGCTGGTTCTTCAATAATGCCTCAGATGTCTTTCTCTTCTTCTCGGTCCTCGTGATCTGCAGACCTTCGACTTTCCCTAACGGGACATCTAATGTCTTTCTGGTCAGATCCGGAGAGATATAGGTCTTTCCGGCATAGACATCATTGAGGTAGATGCCTGCTTCTCCGCATATATCGGAAGGAAGATCTTCGATATTTGCCTTTCCTGCCAGATAAATGGACGTATCCTTTTTCGGTACGGCGATCATCTCGTATTCTGCCGGAAGGGTGAAGGTCCTGAGATCTGCCTTCGTACCATCGTTTCCGGAAGGAAGATCCTTTCTTCCCGGAAGCACATATTCGGTCAGTGTCTCTTCGGAAGATACTTCTGCCTCTGCAGTGCTTCCCCGGTCAAAGGACAGCTCCATCGTATCCGCCATCGCGTCTTCGGCTTCTTCCATCATCGGAGCAGCCTTGGCCATCATCATCATTCCGTTGGCTCTCATGGCACCCATGACCTTTCTCTGCGCCTGTGCATAATCGAGATAGGATGGCACGATCTTCGGCAGATCACCGCTTCTCGGCATACTGGAACGCAGGGTCACTTCGACATTCTTCCAGTCGTCGCCGCTGTTCTGATGGATGGAAGCACGGGATCGGAGCTCCATAGCTTCCTTGGCATCGGTACGGATCTCATAGACCGCTTCCCAGCCGGCCGCATATTCATGAGAATGGAGTTCGAACGGACAGACCATATCTTCCTTTGCCTCCAGTTCAACTACGGTCAGAGGACGGTTTTCCTGTTCGACCTGTTTCTCCATATCCTCTTCCCGCTTCTTTATCTGTGCCTCCAGTTCGGCTATCTCCTGATAAAGTGAGTTCAGCTTCTCCGGCAGGGAATCGATATAGTCTCTTACTTCAGATGCAGTCACGGCCGTATTGCCTTTGAAATCTCCGTTCTGTTTCCAGAGATCGATCTGAAGTTGCTTCACGTCCTTCTGGTTCTTCAGGAGCTTGACTTCTTCCAGGATCTTATCGGAAGGAAGATCGTCTTTCAACTGGGAAAAACGCAGATCGGAAAGAGAGACTCCGGCCGGAAGATAGAGACGGACGGAATCCAGATCGGCGTTGCGGGAAAGTCCGAGAATATTGACGGTATTGAGCCCTTTCTTCAATTCGGTGCAGCCTTTGCGTACGACTTCTGCACCCTGACGATAGATCTGTACACGTACAGCTGTAGTCTGAACAGTATCCATATGTATCCTCCATTATTTATCTTTTACTTCTTTTCTTCATTATAACAATTTCCTCACTATGAAAGAATATCCCTGAAAATAGGGAGTATTTCTTCAAAGACTGTTATTATTAGAATGATGAGAGGTAGAATATGCCAAAGATAAGTCTGATCATTCCGGTATATAAGGGAGAAAAAGTTTTAGAACGCTGCATTGAATCGATACTGAGTCAGGATTATACGGATTATGAAGCGCTGCTGGTAGATGACGGAAGTAAAGACGCTTCCTGGATCATCATGCAGAATTACGCCAAGGAACATCCTCAGTTAAGAGTCTTCCATAAAGAGAATGGAGGAGTATCTTCCACGAGAAACTACGCTTTAGACAGAGCGGAAGGGGAATATGTCCGTTTCATGGATGTGGATGATTATCTGCCGATGGATTCATTGAAACTGATGATCCGGGAGATGGAGAAGGATCCGGCTGACCTGATCGTTGCGGACTTCTATAGAGAGGTAGACGGTTCGTTCACGAAACACGGCTCCTTTAAGGAAAGCGGCAGAAATACGCTCAAAGAATATGCGGATGAGATGCTGAAGACTCCGGCTGATCTCTATTTCGGAGCTCTCTGGAACAAACTCTACAAGAGAAGCATCATCGAAGAATATCATCTGCGCATGAAGGAAGATGTCTCCTATGCGGAAGACATGATCTTCAACCTGGATTATCTCAAACATGTGAAGGATGTCTATGTGCTGCGCTCTCCGGTCTACTACTACGTCTATACGAAGGGATCGCTCGTCGCCCAGAATATGGATATCGCTCATACGGTCAAGATGAAGACTACGGTCCTGAAATACTATGAAGACTTCTACCGGACCGTCTTCTCGGAAGAGGAATATAATGAACGCTTCCTGCTGATCTATGCCTTCCTGATCGCGGTAAGTACCGACTTCCTGTCGATACCGGGTCTTGCGAAGAAGGTCAAAGAAGACAATAACCTCGAAGTCATCCATACCGGTACGACTGCGACTTTCCATTATTACTCTCTGCAGCTGCTGGACCGCTATCTCACGCCGGTCTCCCAGAAATACAATCTCGATCAGAACGACATCCGTGTCTTATATGGTCTGAGTGTCACCGGAAGAAACTGTTCTCCGAAAGAGATCTCCGCCTTTACCGGTGTCGCCAGTGCGAATGTATTGGTCTCTCTGGCGAAACTCGTATCGATGGGATATGTGAAGATGGACCGCTACAATCCGTTTGAATCTCTCTCCAACATCTACCGTTTCGATGCTCCGCAACTCATCGATGACTTCAAAGCCGTCGAAAAAGATTACCGGAATACGGCCCTCAAGGGAATGAGTGAAGAAGAGATCAAAGTCTATCTGGCAATGAGAGATAAGGTCTATCAGAACCTCAAAGCTGTTGCGGATAAGGGAATATAAAGAATTGAGCCATACCGCTGAGGTATGGCTTTTAATATGACTTAAAGGATCTCGAATATCAGCAGTGCGCCGATCACGTTGATCGCGATATTGGCTGAGGCATGAGCGATATAGCTGCCGAGGATACTGCCGAAGTGTTCTGCCAGTCCCTGCAGGAACAAGGCCACCAGGAAGAGACCGCCGATACAGATGAGAAAGACGAAAGGGTTGAACCATGTGGATACGATGCCGATATGATAGACCGCAAAGAGAAGGGCAGACAGGATCATACTGGCCTTTCTGTTCGGCAGGCTATGAGCGAGGAAGCCCCGGAAGAAGGATTCTTCCAGAAAGGAATTGAACAGGATGATATAGGTGAAGACGAAGAGGCAGTTCTGTTTCGTCAGACCTTCCTTCGACATCAAAGAGGTGCGAAGGGAAGACAGATCGATCTGTTTGTGGAAGATCAGAAAGAGGAGGAAGATCCCCAGGAAACATAGGAGCACACTGTATAAGAGGGGACGGATATTCTTCTTCAATGGATGAAGGAAGATGAGCTCCCGGATATCTTTCTTCGTTATATATGCATAGATCAGTACCGGCACTGCGAAACAGGCGATCTTGACGAGGGTCTTGGGAAGATAGGATGGTCTCAGAAAAGACTCTACCGCCATGACTATGGCCAGTCCGATAACGGCCAGGATCGTTCCGATCACTTCGGTACGTGCATATTTCTTCATGATTTCATTATAATAAAAGGGAAAGGAAGAGACTACCGTGCATAGAGTGATCCTGTCTTTACTGATATCATTTTTACTGACTGTCTGCGGTCTTCTGATCAATCTTTTCGTCTACCGTTCGGGAGGCGTCATGCCTCTCAGTTTCAGCAGCCGTGGGGGAGAGATTATCGTCGACATCGGTTTCGGCCTGAAGGCGACGCACATCTATTCGATGCTGCCGGAAGGAGGAGATACGAGATCTCTGAGTTTCGATATCCTCAGTTTCCTGTTCACGATGCTGGTGATCTTCCTGGTAGTCTATTTAGTCCTGTCCTATTTCGCAAGGAAGAAGGCGGGCTGAGAATCGGAGGAAAGAGATATGACATTTGCAGAGATGTTCCGGAAGAAACTGGAACAGAGATATGTATTGAGACCGATCGATCTCAAAGAAGATGCGGTACTGAAGAAGTCGGGAATGACATTCCGTCTGAGCTGTTATGATGCGGAAGGACTCGGACACTTCTTCTGTATGGATATGAGCGGTATGCTGGGACTGATGAAGATGGAGACCGTCATTCTGGCTGTCGAGACAAAGAAGGTTCCGCTGATCAATATCGACTACATCAAAGCCATGGGGAAAGAGACGATGATGGCGGAATACTATGATACTGCTAAAGATAATATCCCGGAAGGCATCGAAAAGGAATTCTTCAGTATCCTGAATGAAGATAAGGTACTGGAAGATTATCCTTCCGGAGATCACTGGTATAACGATATCCTGCTGCCGTTCACCTACCGTAAGAAGGGTAAGAAGATGACGGAGCACTTCCTCAAAGTCGGAGAAAGAGAAGTCGATACCTTCCTGAGATTCATCGATAAAGCGGAAAACGCAAGTAAGGAAGAGAGACAGAGATATACCTTGAACTTTGCCCGGTCTCTTCTCGATAACGGCGGACCGGCTGTCGATCAGTTCACCAGGCTCTTTGGAAAAGAGAAGGCGGAAAAGGTCGTCCGGGAATATATGTACGGAATCAGGTAAACAAAAAACATCTTTCAGGATCATCTCCATGAAAGATGTTTTCTTTTTGTCTATCGTGCTGCTTTCTGTAAGACGGTACGGATGGCACCAGGTCCCTTCAGCAGTTCGCGGAAGTTCTCTACGACTCTGTCGGCCAGTCCGGCTTCTTCGAGATCGACACCGAAGATGACCGGATTCTTCAGAAGCGGAGAAACGGCTTTCTTCAGTTCTTCAAGGGAATAGTTCTCTCCGAGCTTCAGGTCTTTTACGTAGGCGGATGCTTCGGCTAAGAGCGGATCATCACTCGGTGTAAAGGCATTTCCTGCATCGTCGACTGCCATCAGGTAGCGCAGCCATCCGGCAAATACGAGCGGGATGCACTTGAGATCGTTCACATCCAGATCATCTCTTCTCTGGTAGGCCTTGATCGTTTCACCGAAGCGGATGGCCAGTTTCTGAGAAGTATCGGTAGCGATACGCTGCGGTGTATCCGGCATGAACGGGTTCGGGATACGGACGTTGATGACGGTATCGATGAACTCTTTCGGATCGAGGATACCCGGATCGACGACGACCGGAAGACCTTCTACATAGCCGATGGTCTTGACGAGACGTACGAGATCTTCATCCTTCATTTCATCGGAGATCTTGGTGTAGCCTAAGAGGCATCCGTATACAGCTAATGCTGTATGGAGCGGATTGAGGCAGGTGCAGACTTTCATCTTTTCTACCTTGTCTACTGTTTCTCTATCAGTGAAGATGATGCCGGCTTTTTCCAGCTGAGGTCTGCCGTTCGGGAACTTGTCTTCAATGACGAGGTATTCGCTCTCTTCCGCATTGACGAACGGAGCGACATAGGTACCTTTGGATGTAACGACCGGAGTCAGATCCAGGCCGTCTTTCTCCAGGATCTCCTGTACGGAGGCATCCGGACGAGGCGTGATCTTATCGATCATCGACCATGGGAAGGATACTTTGGAAGGATCTTCGATATAGTCTTTGAATCCTTTATCGGCTTTACCGTTGGCGGTCCAGTTTTCCGCAAAGGCATCGATGGCCGCATATAATTTATCACCATTGTGGGAGCAGTTGTCCATGGAGACCATAGCTACCGGAAGCGCTCCTGCCTGGTATCTCGCATAGAGGAGGGAAGCGACTTTACCGACATAGGAATGAGGTCTTTCCGGTCCGGCTTCGAAGTCTGCCAGTGTCGGAGCAGTATAGGAACCGTCTGTTCCCTTGACCGCATAGCCCTTTTCCGTGATCGTGAAGGAAGCCATCTGGAGAGTCGGAGAAGTGAAGATCTCCTTCATGCGGGCGTATTCCTTTTCGTCTTCGCTGTCTAATACACAGGATTCGGCAATGGAACCGATGATATTCTTTTCGATCGTTCCATTTACTTTCAGTGTGACAGCGACAGAGAGGTCATCATGCGGACGGTAGTTCTTCGTGACGATCTCATAGTCGAATCCGTCTACGGCGATCAGTCCGGATTCCATGGCACCCTGTTCCAGCATTCTCTGTGCAGCAGCTGCCTGGAAGGCACGGAAGATGTTTCCGGCACCGAAGTGTACCCATACCGGATTCTTCTTTGTATGAGCGATCATCTTCTCCCGGTCAAAGGCAGGAAGATGATAGCCCTTATCTTCCCATTCTTTCTTATTGAGTGTGATATCTTTCTGATTCAGTTCCATTAGATCCCCCTGGTGGAAGCTTTCTCGATAGCTTCCCATAAACCGTTGATGTAGGTTGCGCCTAATGCTCTGTCGTATAATCCGTAACCCGGCATAGCGACTTCGCCCCAGATCATTCTTCCGTGGTCCGGTCTGATCGGTCCGTCAAAGCCGATGTCGTAGAGGGCCTTGACGATCTCATACATATCGAAGGAACCGTCGGAGGATAAGTGGGCAGCCTCTTCAAAGTTTGTTGGAGAATGGAAGTAGAGGTTGCGGACATGAGCGAAGTGGATCCTTCCCTTGAGGGAGCGGATCATATCCGGCAGATCGTTTTCCAGGTTCGTGCCGTAGCTTCCGGAACAGAAGGTGACGCCGTTGTGGACATCATCGACCGCATGCATCATACGGAGGATGTTTTCCTTATTGATGATGATACGCGGAAGTCCGAATACCGACCAGGCCGGATCATCCGGATGGATGGCCATCTTGATGTCGTATTCGTTACATACCGGCATGATCCTCTTGAGGAAGTATACGAGGTTCTCAAAGAGCTTCTCGTTGTCGATATCTTTGTATAATGCGAAGAGTTCTTTTACTTTCGCCATTCTTTCCGGTTCCCATCCCGGCATGACTGTTCCGTTCATATCTCCGGCAATGGAATCAAACATCTTTTCCGGATCCAGGGCATCGACTGCTTCCTGAGTGTAAGCCAGTACGGTAGAACCGTCAGCTCTCTTTCTGGCGAGTTCTGTTCTCGTCCAGTCGAATACCGGCATGAAGTTGTAACATACTAAATGGATATCTTCTTCGCCTAAGTTTCTCAGACATTCGATATAGGTATCGATATCTTTGTCTCTATCGGCAGAACCGGTCTTGATCGCATCGGATACGTTTACGGATTCAATGCCTTCGATCTTTAATCCGGCAGCTTCAACTTCATTCTTGAGGGCACGGATCTCTTCTCTTGTCCAGAGATCGCCCGGCTGTTTATTGTAGAGTGTCGTAATAACACCGGTCACGCCCGGGATCTGACGGATCTGTTCGAGAGTGACGGTATCGTAGGCAGAGCCATACCAGCGCAGTGTCATTTTCATAGTGAGTTCTCCTTTATCGTTCACTTATATTTTGAAACAATTTCTTTATGATTCATATTGTGCAAATTGGTAAAAACTTTGTAAAAATTGTTTATAATGGAATCATGAAAAAGAAGTATCGTTCTGAATTTGACTCCCGTCAGAATATGATACGGGAGAACTATGAAGTCTATTACTACAGCGACTCTCATTTTCAGAGCGTCTCCCTTCATAAACACGATTATTACGAGTTCTATTTTCCGGTCTCCGGCAGGATCGAGATGGAGATCGAAGGAAAGAGGACCCCGTTAGGAAGCAGAGATGTGGTCATCGTTCCTCCGGGAACGATACACCGGGCCGTGACGGAAAACAGCGAACGTTCCTACTGCCGCTATGTGTTCTGGGTCTCTGCCGAATACTTCCGGCAGATCTGCAGAGAAATGCTCAGTCCTCTCTTATTGGAGAAGGAAGCGAAGGAGAAGGGGAAGTATATCCATCATTTCTCCGGCAGCGAATATGCGCTGATACAGGCGAGATTATTGCGTCTGGTAGAGGAAGACAAGGCTTCTCATTACGGCAGGGAAGAGATGATCGATCTCTGTATCCGCGATCTCCTGCTGACCCTGAGCCGTCTCATCTACGAACATGACCATCGGGAGGATCCGGATCCGGAGAGCGGCGTTTCGGAAGCACTGATGGCCTACATACAGGCCAATCTCGATGATGATCTATCTTTAGAGAAACTGGGAGAACAGTTCTCGATATCCAAGTATCATATCGCACATATCTTCAAGGAAGAGACCGGAGTATCGGTACACCGCTATATCCTGAAGAAGAGACTGGAATGCTGTGCCAATGACATCAAGATCGGCAAGCCTATATCCAAGATCATAAGGGAATACGGATTCAGCGATTACTCCTCATTCTTCCGGGCATTCCGCAAGGAATACCATCTTTCTCCAAGGGAATACCGTCAGGTATATCTGGGAGATCCATTGCTTCAGAAAGAACGTTCTTCACAGAGAACGGTATAAGGAAAACCGCAAGGAGGTCATATCATGAAAAAACTCGGTTTTGGCACGATGCGTCTGCCTCTTCTCGATCCGAATGATCCGAAGAGTATCGATATCGAACAGGTCAAAAAGATGACGGATCTGTTTCTGGAAAGGGGATTTACGTATGTGGATACGGCTTATCCCTACCATGAAGGCACATCGGAGATCGCCGTACGGAAAGCTCTCGTAGAACGCCATCCGCGGGATTCCTACGTGCTGGCCGACAAGATGCCTCTGTATCTGGTCAATACTCCGGAAGACTATGACCGTATCTTCCATGAACAGCTGGAGAAGTGCGGTGTCGAATACTTTGATTACTATCTTCTTCACAATATCGGAAAGGACCGCTATAAAGTCGTACAGAAGACCGACGGTTTTTCCTTCCTCCGGAAACTGAAAGAGGAGGGGAAAGCCAGATATATCGGTTTTTCCTTCCATGATGATGCAGAGACACTGGACAGAGTGCTGACCGATCATCCGGAAGTCGACTTCGTTCAGCTCCAGATCAATTATCTGGACTGGGACGGAGCAGTCGCCCAGTCGGGGAAGTGCTATGAAGTGGCCCGGAAACACGGAAAGAGAGTGACCGTCATGGAACCGGTAAAGGGCGGGACCCTGGCGAAGCTTCCGGAAGAGGCGATGAAGTTCTTTGAAGATCACTATAAAAATGAAGAAACGATGCCTTCTCCGGCATCGCTGGCGATACGTTATGTCGCTTCTCTGGAACAGGTACAGGTCGTACTCAGCGGTATGTCCGATCTTTCTCAGCTGGAAGACAATACTTCCTATATGGAAGACTTCAAGCCTCTTGCGGATGAGGAGAGAGAACTGGTGGATCAGATCACGGCCATCCTGAAGAGGACGATCAAAGTACCGTGCACGTCCTGCCGCTACTGTATGGAGGTATGTCCGATACAGGTCAATATCCCGGGCTACTTCGGACTGCTGAATCTTCATGCGGTCACGGGAAAGAAGACGAATATGTATTATGAGCGCTACTCCATGGATCATGCGAAGGCATCGGAATGTCTGCACTGCGGTCTGTGTGAAGGAAACTGTCCTCAGCACATCGCGATCCGGGACTTCCTGGAAGAATTTGCGGCACTCTATGAGGGATAAGATCCGTTTCGGGATCATCGGTTCCGGCTGGAGATCTCTCTATTATGTCCGTATCTGCAAGAGACTTCCGGAAATCTTCGATGAGCCGGTGATGCTGTGCCGGAGGGAAGAAAAGAAGAAAGAGATCGAAGAGAAGTACGGGATACGCTGTACTCTTTCCGAAGAGGACATCATCGCCTATGAACCGGACTTTCTCGTCGCTGCAGTAAAGAAAGATAAAGTAGCCGAGACATCTCTCTACTGGCTCGATAAAGGATATCCGGTATTGGCAGAGACACCGTGCGCTCTGGATAAAGAGACGATAACGAAACTGAAAGAAGCCCATGAACAGGGAAAGAAACTGCTGATAGCGGAACAGTACCGTCTCTATCCTCAGAATATGGCCAGAAAAGAGATCGTACACAGAGGACTCATCGGCGAACCTCATTATCTCTATCTGTCTCTGGCCCATGAATATCACGGGATCTCTTTGATGAGATACTTCCTGGATATCCCGGCAGGAATGAAGTATACGATCCATGCGCGGGAGTATTCCTTCCCGGTCACCGAGACACGCACGAGATACGAAGAGTACCGTGACGGAAGGGCAACGATGAAGAAGAGAGTCATCGCGGAATTCGAATTCGAGAACGGAAAAGTATGTCTCTATGATTTCGATTCCGAACAGTACCGTTCCTCGATAAGATCATTGTCCTATCATCTGTACGGTCTTCGAGGCGAGATCCGGGATGATGAGGTCTCCTGGCTCGATATCGCCAATTATCCGCAGAAAGAGAAACTGGATATCCGGATGATGATCGAGACGTTCGATGAGGAGAATCCGAACCTGAGGACGGTAAAAGAGATCACGGAGATACGGCTGAAAGATGAGATCCTCTATGATCCGCCGTTCCGTCTTTGCGGACTGAGCGACGATGAGACGGCTTTAGCCTTATTTCTCCAAGGGATGGACCGCTATGTACGGGGAGGAGAAGCACCGTATCCCCTGGAAGAAGCACTGTGCGATGCCTCTATGGCCATCGATCTCAGAGAAACATTGCAGAAAGAAAACGAGCGTCATTGACGCTCGTTATTTCGTATAGGAACCTAAATAATTCAGAGATCTTTTCGGATGACGTTCCATCGTATCCCGATCGACAGCGACCAGTCCGAAGGTCTGAGAGTATCCCTTCTGCCATTCGAAGTTATCCATGAAACTCCAGTAGAAATAGCCTTTGACCGGAAGACCGTCTTCAACACAGTTCTTCACGCCCTCAAGGGCTTTTCTGATGAAGAGGACACGGTCTTCGTCGTTTGCGGTCGCTACACCGTTCTCCGTGACGATGAGATCGTTCTTGAATGCTTCATGAACTCTGCGCAGGACGTGTTCCAGACCTTCCGGATAGAACTCGTAGTCCATCTGTGTCAGCTTGGCACCCTGAGGGGCAGGCAACTGTCCCTGAGGACCGTAGAGAGTACGGGTATAGTTCTGTACACCCAGGAAGTCATCGTCTTGGATGTATGGGAGGTAATGGAGGAATTCTTCATCCCAGGCGGCATTCATCGCTTCTTCTCCGCCTTCCAGAGCCTGAAGGTCATGGAAGGAGAGAGTCAGACCGACTTTCATATCCGGATAGAGTTCCTTGATGGCTTTTACAGCTGCCTGATGAAAGTCGGATCGT
>JAZPYW010000108.1:0-64372 GCA_045544415.1 Erysipelotrichaceae bacterium | reverse complement strand
GCTCCTCTTATCCAAGCACGAGAATTCCATCTCCTACAATCAGTCTCTGCGGGTCATCGCTTCCTATCCGGACGATGTGACGGTATATATCATGGTCGATGCGATCTCGCGCAAGTATTTCACCAGCGAGACTTCCTGGCTCTGGGATATCGATTTTGAACTCCTGCAGAGCGATAACGTGAAGAAGATCGTCATCGCCGGTCTCTATGCGAGCGATGTAGCAGAAAGACTGAGCTATGCCGGCATCGACTTCTCTAAGGTATACATCAGTAAAGACATCCCGCAGGCTCTTTCCTATATGGAAAAAGAAGCGGTTGGACATATCTATGCGGTCACCTGTTTCTCGGATCAGGATAAGCTGCTGAGCAGAGTGGAGGCGATACGATGAAGATCCTGCACTGGTATTATGACCTGATGAATCTCTATGGAGATTACGGCAATCTGGAAGTACTGAAAAGACATCTGGAAGACCAGGGTCTGAACGTCACGGTCGAGAAAAAGACGATCCACGAAGAAGTGAATATCGAATCCTACGATATGATCTACATCGGATCCGGAACAGAGAAGAAACAGGATCTGGTACGTGAAGACATCCTGAGATTCAAGAAGGACCTCCGCATGTATATCGAGGAAGAAGGCATCCTTTTAGCTACCGGAAATGCGATGGAGCTCTTCGGCAGGACGATCGATACGAAAGAAACTCTCGGCTTCCTTCCTTTTGATACGGGCCTGACGAAAGACCGCTATACCGGAGATGTGATCCTCCATAACGAAGAGATGGGAGATATCGTCGGTTTTATCAATAAGTGTTCGGTCATCGCCGGAGGAGAGAAGGAAAAACTCTTTGACTATGTCTTCCGGGATGCCAATCTGAAAGACAATGAGTATGAAGGTTTCGAATACAAGAATCTCTTCGGTACTCATGTGATCGGACCTGTTCTGGTCAAGAATCCGGCCTTCATGAAGAAGATCGTGACTCTTCTGGGAAAGAAAGAAGATCCGGATTTCCAATATAAAGAAGTAGAATACCCGTTTGAAGAAGACTCCTATCAGGTGACTCATAAAGCCTTACTGGAACGCAAGGGGAAGTAAATGGGAACGACCTTTTACTTTGAATGGGAAGTACAGCTGATCAGTATGATCCAGAGACATCTGAATCCTTTTATGGTGCTTCTTCTCTCCCTCATCAGCGAATTCGGCGAAGAGATCGTCATCGTTCTCTTTGCGGGTGCGCTGTACTGGAGCTTTCATAAGAAACTTGGAAAGTATCTGATCCTGAATGTGCTGACGACTCTTGCCTTCAGCACGATGGTCAAGAATCTGTTCTCCAGGCGCAGACCGTATTTCGATTCCGATGAGATCGAATGTCTCAAGGTCGTCGATGATGAGTTTGCGGTCGATGATGTATACGGTCAGGGTTTCTCTTTTCCGAGCGCTCATACTTCCAATGTGACGGCATTGTTTTCTTCGTTATATCTGTATACGAAGAAGAAGGGACTGCTGATCCTCGCGGTCGTCATGATCGCACTGGTCGGTTTTTCCCGTTTTGCGCTCGGTGTACATTATCCTACGGATGTGCTCTTCGGTTTTACGACCGGTCTTCTGATCGTATTCCTTCTGTCGAAACTGTATGGAAAGGTCGAGAAGAAGAAACTCTATCTTGCGATCGGGATCATCTCTCTTTCCGGGTTCTTTTTCTGCAGGAGCAGCGACTACTATTCGGCCGCAGGACTCTTATCCGGCTTCCTGGCAGGGGATCTCTATGAAGAGAGGTATGTGAACTTCAAGGATACAAAAGACCTGCTTGCGGCCTTTATACGCACTGCAGGAGGCATCATCGTACTCGTAGGCGTATCTGCCCTCATCAAACTTCCTTTCCCGAAAGAGTTCCTGGAAAGCGAAGTGTTCCCCGCATTCTTCATCCGTTTCTTCCGTTATTTCCTGGCGACCTTCCTGGCGGTAGGACCTTATCCGTCTTTATTCCGCTATCTGAAGGACCGATAAAAAAAGACTGCCTTTTATAATGACAGTCTCCTGAGAGAACATTCTTCTCTTTTTTATTTTACGATCGCAGATCCGCCGATGAATTCGCGGATGATGGAGTTGTTGACGATCTGGTCGTCATCTTCGATACTCTTGATGAACTGGAGATATCCCAGCATCCTCTGAGCTTCTGCATATTCTTCTTCCTCGCGGTTGATCTGCTTCAAAAGCGGTTCTGCATACTTTTTCAGTACCGAAAGTTCATAGATGCAGTTGGAATTGAAGAAGGCATCTGCCTGAGAGGATAACGGGAAGATATTGGCATCTTCTCCAGCTCTCACCTTATGCCAGTCACCTATTGTCGTCTTGGCGCTGCGTCCCCGGAACTGGTGATCGCGCACGAGTCTTCTCAGCATACGTGCATCTGTCGTAGGGAAACGGTTGATACGGTCCAGAGAGATCGGCGAGAACGGCGAGATGTAGATCTTGTATTTGCAGGAATCATCGATCCCTTCCGTAAGCAGAGGATTGAGTCCGTGTATGCCTTCGATGACGATGAGGGTCTCTTCATCGATACGGGTCACCCGTTTTCCGTATACTTTCTTTCCGGTGACGAAGTCGAAGGTAGGGATATCGGTCTCTTTTCCATTCAGAAGATCATTCATCTGGGATACAAAGAGCTTCGTATCGACAGCGCGGATGCTTTCGAAGTCCTTTTCTCCGTTCTCATCGAGCGGTGTCTCTTCTCTTTCGTGGAAGTAATCATCGGTACCGAGATACAGGGTCTTCTTTCCGCTGGCTCTCAGCTGTATGCAGAGTCTCTTCGCAAAAGTCGTCTTTCCGGAAGAGGAAGGTCCGCAGATCAGGACGATGCGGGCATTGCGGGAAATGATATCGTCGGTCAGTTCGCCGATGCGTTTATTATGCAGCGCTTCCTGCAGCAGGAAGAGGTCTTCATGATCTTCGGAAGATTTGATGTTGAGGTCGGAGGCATACTTGATGCCCATGATCTTGCCCCAGTTGTAGGTCTGCCGGAAAGCATCGTAGAGGATGTTTTCTTCTTTGTACGGCTGCAGTTTCAGCGGATCGGACTGGTGAGGGAAACGGATGATGAAGCCCCGTTTGAATTTCTTCAGATCGAAGATATCCAGATAGGATGTCGAAGGGACCATCAGGGAGTAGAAGATCTGGGTCTCATCCGCCAGCGAATAGACGGAAAGGTCTTCGAGAGAAGGCATCGTACGGATGATCTCATACGTCTCTTTCTGTTTCAGTTTCCGGGCGATCTTCATCGCTTCCTTCTGGGTATTCCAGTGCTTGATGATCGGCAGGTCTTCCCGGACCAGTTCTCTCATCCGTTCTTCGATCTTTTCCAGAACGGATTCGGACAGTTCCCTCGTGGTCGTGATGTACAGACCTTTGTTCAGGGAATTTCGTACGGATATGTGATTGTTTTTGCCGCAGATGTCATGCATCGCCTTCGAAAACAGGAGGATCAGAGAGTTCTGGTAGATGAGCCAGGTAGCCTGATTGCGCATATCCAGAAATTCGATCTCGGAGTCGTGAGTGATGAGGTGTGTCAGTGCCCTGTAAGAATTATCCAGTTTGCAGGAATAGACCGGATAAGGCAGCTGTTCCCGGAAATCGGAAAGGACTGTTTCAACGCTCGTATTGATCGGATAGTCCTTGACCGTCTCTTTCAGGCCGGGTCCTTTGACTGTGACTTTCATGATTTCATTGTAATAAAAAAACCGTATCGGGACAAATACGGTTCTCAGATCTTGAGGGATCTTATCTGCTTGTACATGCCCCGGTACAGAAGCACAGAGATGATGACACAGATGACGGCATTGAGGAAGGTGACTCCCGCGCTCCAGGCAAGAAGGATGGAAGCAGCTTCAATGCTGAGACGGAGGAGATATTTTTTATAGAGATAGCCGAATATCGGATCGATCAGAACATTGAATCCGAGTCCGGCGATAGCGCTGATCAGCGTGATCCTGGTGATCGTTTTCTTATCGGTCTGTTCGCTGAGCTTCAGTTTCCGGGCGATCGTGCCGGCGATGAAACCGATCATGAATTTCATCAGGAAGGTCTTCGGTGCGGATGTGATATAGCGGGGATCCATGAAATCTGCCAGAGAGAGGCCGATCGCTCCGGACAGACCCCCGTAGACAGGGCCCAGGATCCAGGAGGAGAGGATGACGAAAGCATTCGCGATATGGATCGCCGTGCTGGTGGTAGGAGATGTCGGAATAGAGATCTTCCCGTAAGCAAATGCGATATAGTTGATCGCCGCAAACATGACGGTCAGTGTGATCATACGTATCGTTTTGTTCATAAGCGTCCTCCTTTCCCTAAATTATATACACTTCTTTTGAGAAGTAAAAGGAAAGCAATCATCCCGGAAACGGTCTTCAGAGCAAGGCAGGACTGTCGCCTCCGGAAGGCAAGTAAAAAGCAGGTTCTGAGAACCTGCCTGAAGTTCAGTGAAGCAACGGAGATACTCTCTTGTATACCAGTGCAGTGACCAGCGATACGGCGATTCCTTTCAGCAGATTGAACGGCAGCACGCAGCAGAGCACGAAGAGGAACTTGCTGGAAACGACCGGGAAGATCGCAGCGCCCATGGAGATCAGGGTCTCCAGCGGCAGATGATAGAACTTCACATAAGTCGGTATAAGGACAAAGTAGTTGAGAAGTCCTCCGACCAGGGCCATGGATACGATACCGCAGAGAAGGGCTTTGATCGCGCCTTTCTTTGTCTTTTCCTTTTTATACAGGTACGCTGCCGGAAGCACCAGAGAGACACCGATCAGGAAATTGGCTGCTTCTCCGACGTACGCTGTCGTCGTACCGTTAAAGAGAAGATTCAGCAGGACTTTCATCGCCTCGATGCATACAGCGGCCATCGGTCCCATCGCAAAGCCTCCGATCAGAACCGGGATCTCGGAAAGATCGATCTTGTAGAAAGGCGGAGCGATAAACGGAAGCGGAAAATCTACCAGCATGAGGATCACGGCGATAGCGGAGAGAATGGCGATCCGGGATATGTTCCGGATACTGAGAAGACGATTGGAATTCATTCTTTCACCTGACTTTCTATCGCAAACTTCAAAGGTATTCAGGAAAAGAAAAAACTTTTTCTTCATCCAGACTTTACTGTCGCCATCAGAATTTCACTGATTCCACCGTTCCTCACGGTTCTCGGGGTATACCGCCGGTCGGGAATTGCACCCTGCCCTAAAAGTTTGACTATTTATATTATAGATAGAAAAAGATGCATGAGCAACAAATAAGCAATCGAGGCATATGAGTGGGACGGGAATAAGACTGTTCAGAAACTTGAATCAAATTCTAGTTAAGAGTAGAATAAAGAGTAAGAAGTGCTATACAGCATCGGAAAGGAGGATGTTTATGAGATTTCCCTCGGATCAGCCGTCATTATTTGAAGATGAAGTAAACGAACCACTGGCATATCGTATGCGTCCGCGTGACCTTTCCGAATTCGCCGGACAGGAGCATCTGATCGGTGAAGGCAAGATATTGCGCAAGATCATCGAAAGCGACCGCATCTCTTCTATGATCTTCTGGGGTCCTCCGGGTGTCGGCAAAACGACGCTGGCCCGTATCATCGCCGAAAAGACCAAGTCGGAATTTATCACATTCTCCGCAGTTACATCCGGGATCAAAGAGATCCGCAAAGTCATGGAGGATGCCGACAAGAACCGCGCTTTAGGTATCCGTACGATCGTCTTCGTGGATGAGATACACCGTTTCAATAAGGCGCAGCAGGATGCCTTCCTTCCTTTTGTTGAAAAGGGATCTATCATCCTGATCGGAGCTACGACGGAAAACCCTTCTTTTGAAGTGAATAATGCCTTGCTGTCACGCTGCAGAGTTTTCGTATTAAAAGAGCTGAGCGTAGAAGATATCAGAAAACTGCTGGAGAGGGCTCTGAAAGATCCGAGAGGTTTCGGCAGGGAAAAGGTGGAGATCCGTGAAGAAGATCTGATGTTTATCGCCGAATACGCTAACGGCGATGCCCGGAGCGCTTTGACAGCTCTGGATATGCTGGTGATCAACGGCGAGACTGATAAAGAAGGATGCATCCATATCAGCCGGGAGATGATCGAAGATACTTTATCCAAGAAGGCGCTGCTTTACGATAAAGATGGAGAAGAACACTACAATATCATTTCCGCGCTGCACAAATCCATGCGCAATTCAGATCCGGATGCAGCTGTATACTGGCTTGCCCGTATGCTGGAAGCAGGGGAAGATCCTCTTTATGTTGCCAGAAGGATCACCAGATTCGCATCCGAAGACATCGGCCTTGCGGACACCAATGCGCTGAATGTAGCTATCAATGCCTATCATGCCTGCCATTTTATCGGGATGCCGGAATGTACCGTTCATCTTACGGAAGCAGTCATCTACATGTCCATAGCTCCGAAATCCAACGCCTGTGATGTCGCCTATGCCGAAGCGGCAGCGGACGCTCGGGGAATGCTTGCGGAACCTGTTCCATTGATCATTCGAAACGCTCCAACGCGTCTTATGAAAGAACTGAATTATGGAAAAGGCTATCAATATGCGCACGATTACAGGGAAAAACTGACAACGATGGAATGCCTTCCGCCGACTTTAGCAGGAAAACAGTACTACCATCCGACAACGCAGGGCAATGAGTCGAAATTCAAAGACCGCTATGAAGCGATCCGCAAATGGAAAGAAGACCGCCGCCGTCAGGAGAAGACTGAAAAACAATAGCAGTTTGATACATATCGATCGATTCGAAAAAGCAGAGTATTCTCTGTTTTTTCTTTTGGGACTACCTTCATATGCGGGAAACGCATCGTTATTCACCTCGCGCACTGTCTTCTGCAAAAAAACATGCAAAAATTAAAAAATAAATTAGGTATCATCGAACTGCCCGGAAATAAAGATAATGTAGGGGCAATAAAGACAATGAGCAGAAACAGATCCTATCGATACCTTATCAAACCGGACGCAGCGCAAAAGGCGATGATCAATTCGATCATTCATGATGCGAATTTTGTTAAGAGCCTGTATATAAGAGAAGAAAGAGAAGGAAAGAAATTCGAACCGCTGCTGAAAGATGTACTTTACCGTTACATCAGGGAGAATCCGGAACTTCAGCAAAGCGATATCTCAGCGCTGCTGAATGCGCTGTTCCAGGTCACCGGCAGAAAACGGAAGGAGAACAGCGACAAGATCTACCATCCGATGTACGTCACATCAAACTATAACGGGCGTATTTTTGTGGGCGACAGCATATTCCTGCCGAAAGTAGGAAAAGTCAAAATGAATTATCACCGTCCTCTCCCGCCTTATTCCCGTGTGCGCAGCATAACGATCACCCGCAATAATATCGGAGAGTATCATGCATCAGTACTTCTGGAGTTCGGACAGGGAGAGATCAGACGTCAACTGGATGTCCGGAATTCTGTCGGCTTGGATTATTCTTCGCCGCACTTGTTTGTAGATGACGGCGGGAACCGGATCAACATTCCGCATTTTTACCGTGAAAAAGAGAAGAAGCTGATAAAACTGATCGCTGCTGTGAAAAGATGTGAGAAAGGAAGTATGAATTACTATAAGAGACGGGAGGTCTTGAATAGAACATACCGAAATATAGCAAGCAGAAGAAATGATTACCTTCATAAACTTTCAACAGATCTGGCAGATAAATACGATATTATCTGCGTGGAAGACCTGAACATGCCTTCGATCGCAAAGAAACGCAATCTCGCCAAAGCAACATATGATAACTCCTATGGAATATTTATAAGAATGCTGTCATACAAAATGGAAGATAGAGGGAAGAAACTGGTCATGATCGACAAATGGTTTCCATCGACCAAGAAATGCAGCAGCTGCGGTGCAATCAATAAAACACTGAAACTGGACGATAGAGTGTGGACATGCGAAAGATGCGGGAGTACGCACGATCGCGACATCAATGCAGCAGTAAATATCCGCAGAGAAGGCATCAGAAAGTATTTAAACGCCGTTGGATGACCGGTGTGCGCCCTCGTAAAACAGGGAAGTCCATGATCTTCTGATTGGACGCATCACGGGCTGAATGGACTTCCCGGTTACGGGTCGCACGATAGGGTTCTACAAAATGGCCAACGGGCAATGCAGTGCTCGTTGGCACGAGCACGCGTTTGCCCGTCATGCAAAAGGCCTGTAGCCGGGGTCCAACATTTTCACCAGCTTGATAAGCGAAGGGGTGAAATTGATTTTCAGGCCCACAAACAATTTACCGCTCAGCTGGGAGAAATACACTGATCCCGCTATACCTTCCTGAAAAAGGCGTTACATTGTGTGCATTATTGCATAGAATGAAAAAAACGCCTTTTTTCAGGCGTATTTTCAAAATATGGTGGAGCATAGCGGGATCGAACCGCTGACCCCCTGCTTGCAAAGCAGGTGCTCTCCCAGCTGAGCTAATGCCCCAGAAAGGATATGGTGGGCCTGAATGGACTTGAACCAACGACCCCACGCTTATCAAGCGTGTGCTCTAACCAGCTGAGCTACAGGCCCACATCTCTTTCAAATGCTTTCTTATTATAACATCCCTGTTGGAGTTGTCAATTACATTTTTGAAAATATGTGTTATAGTAAGATTACCTTATGAAAAAGATTGTTTTGATCCTCTTATTGTTGTTGACTGCAGTCAGTCTTTGTGCGTTCGATTCTTCTGATTCCGGAGATGATGAGAAGCCTTTTGACATTGATGATCTTTATGATTATCAGAAAGAGTTCAAAGGAGAAGATGTTGGCGTATGCAGTGTCAGCGGCGCTAAGACATATATGGATTATCGTGCTGTAACGGCGACCGACTCCATTCAGTACTGGTTCATTAAGGATTATATGACTGTCGATGAAGAAACCGGCTTCTTATATGATAAAGACGGTTTCATCGGTGTCGCTTTGGGATCGTACTATGGCGTGATCGGCGACAGGTACTACATTACGCTTTCTTCCGGCGTTGTTCTTCCGGTAGTCAAGATCGATGAAAAAGCAGATGTCGATACGGACGGAAGCGGCTGTTATCACACCAGCGATGGAAGTGTGATCGAATTCGTTATCGATAAAGACGTTGCCAACGAGTACTACGGCTATTACGGCAACGGGCTTGTCCTTCAGGGCAATTTCAATAATTACGAACTGTATCGCGGCAACATCACAAAAGTAGAAAAAGTACTCGATGAAAGAAACGAAGATTACGTAACTTTCGAGAAAAACGATTCCGTTCATTTCGATAACACGAACATCTTCGACTACGCTAGCGGTTATTAAGAAACATAGGGGAGCTGAGTAAATCAGCTCTCTTTTTTGTATAATAATGATATGAAAAAAGTACTGGTGATCGCCGGTCCTACAGCCGTAGGAAAAACGGCTTTTGGTATACGCTGCGCAGAATCGTTTTCCGGTGAGATCATATCCGGAGACTCGATACAGGTCTATCGCGGTCTTGACATCGGATCAGCTAAGGCGGACGGTGAGGAGAGAGGACGTGCTGTCCATCATCTGCTGGATATCCGCGACCCTAAAGAAGCGTATAATGTCAAAGACTTTCAGACTGAAGCGCGCAATGCGATCGACGACATTTCCGGCAGAGGGAAGCTTCCGATTATTGTCGGAGGAACAGGACTGTATCAGAAAGCAGCTCTCTACGATTATGTCTTTCTGGAAGAAGCGGAAGAAGATAAACTGTTTGAAGAGCTTTCCAACGAAGAGATATACGCAATATTGAAAGAAAGGGATCCCCGTTCTCTTGATAAGATCCACATAAACAATAGAAAACGCCTTGTTCGGGCTTTAAACATTCTCGAAAAGCACGACACTTCGATTTCCGAGATCAAAGATTCGCAGGAGCATAAGTGCTTATACGATGCTTTTTTTGTCGGTTTGACTGTCCCTAGAGATGTTTTGTATCAGCGTATCGAACGGAGAGTGGACAAAATGCTGGAAGATGGTCTTCTGGACGAGATCCGCAACCTTTTAGATAGGGGAGTCACATTTGATGACAGATCGATGTCCGGTATCGGTTATAAGGAATTCAGGGGATATTTCGAAAAGACCGAGACGCTTGAAGAATGCCGGAATAACGTCATCCGCAATTCAAAACATTTCGCAAAAAGACAGTATACATGGTTCAATCATCAGCTTCCTATCAAGTGGTATGAAGATCAGGATCTGGCTTTTGCAGATATAGAGGAATGGATCGGAAGATAAAGAATATTGTTTTTTTGTGTATAATAAGAGAGTGCTCTTTTAGGAGGCATTAAAATGAACGATTATTATGAAACAGAATCACTGTCTTATACAACATTTCGGGATTATCTGAATAAGACCTATGTTGTACTTGCCCTTGGTCTTTTGGTTTCTACATTATTTGCTGTTGCAGGTAACTTCCTGATCGGCGTTCTTCCGACGTCGCTGATTGCGATCGCCAGTATCGTTTTCCTGGTATTGGAATTGGGAACTGCAATATTCTTCGGCACGCGTCTGATGAAAATGGAAAAAACGACGGCTTGGATCTGTTATTTCCTGTACAGCGCTTTGACCGGTCTGTCGCTGTCGTATATTTTCACCGCCTATACTACTTCATCGGTAGTTCTGGCTTTCGGTGCTGCTGCGGTCGTCTTTGTCAGTATGGCAGTTATCGGCTATACCACTAAGATCGATTTGAGACGTTTCGGAACACTCTTCCTCGCCGGTCTAATCGCCAGCATCGTTATGACGCTTCTGAATGCATTCCTCATTCATTCGGACGTTTTATCAATGGGTATCTGTTACCTCGGGATCATCATCTTCCTCGGTTTGATCGCTTATGATATGCAGAGATTAAGAGATCTGTACAACGAAGGTCTTGCCGATCCTACCCTCGGAGAGAAACTGTTGGTTTACGGTTCTTTCCAGCTCTATCTCGATTTTATTAATTTATTCATACGTATCCTGCAAATATTCGGAAAAAGGAGAGACTAAATATGAAAGAATTGGAACTGAGAATCCTTGAAGAAGGAAGAGCACTTGATGGTGATGTCTTAAAGATCGACAGCTTTTTGAACCATCAGGTCGATACTTTACTTCTAGAACATGTTGGAGAAGAATTCCGCCGCCTGTTTGACGACCCGGAAATCAACAAGATCCTGACGATCGAATCGAGCGGCATTGCGATCGCTACATTCACAGCACGTCACTACAATTATATTCCGGTAGTTTTCGGCAAGAAGACAGCTGCTTCCAACATGTCTGAAGAGACCTTCACATCTCATGTCCATTCTTTTACAAGAAATAAGGACTTTGTTGTTTCTGTTGCCAAGAATTATCTTAAACCTGGTGACAAAGTTCTTATCATTGACGATTTTCTCGCTACCGGTGATGCACTGAAAGCACTGATCGATATCTGTCATCAAGCTGGCGCAACTGTTGCCGGATGCGGCATAGTAGTAGAAAAGACGTATATGGGCGGTGCTAAAGTAGTGCGTGACGCCGGTGTAAGACTGGAATCTCTTGCACGTATTTCCTATATGGATAAGGACATCATCCAGTTTGAAACTGAATGATTATATCCCCGCAGCTGAATGAATATTTAAACAGACAAACGAAAGGATGATATTGCTATGGAATCGCTTATTATTGAATGGGTCGACGAAAAATATGCTTATCTAAGCACTCTATCAGATGAAGAAGCAGAATTGGAAATCATCCGTCATTGGGGCTATGGCTGGTATAAGGACTATGCCATGGAATACTACATGAAGAAAGTCAACGAAGAACTGAGAAACCTCAACCTCTTCAATAACAATTTATTCTAAAGATAGATCCCGGTATCTCACCGGGATTTTCTTTTGTCTGAATAGCCGTGAGTAAGAAATGAGAAAAATAAGAATTCTCATGAGAATCTCATGAGAATATGAGAATTGTGAGAAAAAATGAGAATTATATCTATTAGACTATAAAAAAATGAGAATTATATCTTCTAGCATATAACTGATAAATAAAAATTATCACCAGCTGGTGATAATAAATTAAACTGTATCCCTAGAAAAAGAAAAAAGTCTTTTACAAGACTTTCTGATCTCGGATGGTGATCCCTCAGGGATTCGAACCCTGGACCCACTGATTAAGAGTCAGTTGCTCTGCCAGCTGAGCTAAGGGATCAGAGATGGTGACAAGTACGGGATTCGAACCCGTGAATGCCGCCGTGAAAGGGCGGTGTGTTAAGCCGCTTCACCAACTTGCCACAACAATGGCGCCCGAAACAGGACTCGAACCTGTGACCTGCCGGTTAACAGCCGGATGCTCTACCGACTGAGCTATTCGGGCACATTGCTTAATTATACTAACATAGGCATTTTGGGAATTCAAGGATATTTTTGGATTTTTTCGGTAATGTTTTTCAGCCCGGTCTATGCATTTAGGAGATAAATCGAATATGATAGAATGTGGTTATGAATAATCTGCCGGCTAAACTTACGAAACTGAGAAAACATTACAATTACTCCCAGGGAAACCTTGCGGAGCTTTTGGGTGTTGATACGATCGAGTATATGGGTTACGAGAACGGAAGAAAGATGATCTCTTATGCCCAGATGAAGAAATTGGCAGGCTTTTACCATATCGATGTCGCAGATATGTTCCGCAACAGCGATGATGTGAAATTGTATGATGTCTCCAGTACAAACACTGACGAATTGAATATTGCCTATTTCATCCCGCGCAGAACGCCTCTGCAGAAGTTCCTGTCTTTGTGCAGAAAATATAAGTTCCTGATCCTCGCCGCAGTTCTGGTGCTGGTCGTTGCTGCAGGGATCCTGACGAGTGTGAATAGGAATAGGAAGATCCCATACGAAGCTACTCAGCGCAATTCATATCGTCTGTCCGTATCTGAGACCAGTGTAGTATACATAGATAATAATGGCGCTGTTCTCAGCAGCGGTGATAATTCGAACGGTCAGTTGACCGGTCTTCCGGAGTCATCTGCTATAAAAGCAGCAGAAGGATCGACCTTCACGATAGTTCTGGATGATCAGGGAAAACTCACTTCTTATGGACTGATGGAGAAATACGCAGAAGAGATCTCATCCTGGGACAGGATCACTGATGTCGCTGCAGGCGACGGTCATATCATTGCGGTCGATGATCGCGGAAAGATTTATTGTGCCGGTGACAACAGTTACGGTCAATGCGATATCTCTTCTTCTTCGGATGTGACAAAAGTATTTGCATCATCGCGTGGTTCCATGGCAGTCGGCAGCGACGGCAAACTGTTCCTGTCCGGTGAGTTCATCGGCTCATCAATGGTCAAATATTATTCCGGTCTTCAGGACATCGATTGCAGCGAAGACAATACCGTCATCCTTATGGAAGATGGCAAGGTAAATACATTTGCGAAAACGAAGACCTTCATGGATGCTGAAAACTGGACGGATATCGTCGATGTTGCCTGCGGTAATGAATTTATCGCCGGCCTGGATTCTACCGGGAAGGTCCATATAGATATCGATAACTATATCATTTCCAAAGAAGTTGATTCCTGGGAGAACATCATCGCGATCGATTCCGGAAATGATTATCTGATCGCTTTTGACGGCAGCAAGATCATGGGCATAGGCAAAGATGCCTATCACCAGTTCGAAAAGAGCAGTTCCCTGAAAACAAATCTGACACAGGTACCGAAGATCTCCCTTCGTTTTGAAGAAGAATATGTCTGTATCGATTTCGATCCGGTAGCCAACGCTTCAGGCTATCTTGTCTCGGTAGATGCCGGGATCGGTCTGAGCCAGTTTGTCGAGACAGACGTTACGGTCCGTTTTGCGGCATCCTCTTTCGAAGACGGAAAAGACTATACTCTTACGATCGTCACAAAAGGAGAGGATGATTATGAGGATTCTCAGCCTCTTGTCTATACATTCACTTACACCGCTTATCAGCCGGAACCGGAAGAGAAGTTTACGGTCGATGACCTGATTGGAAAGACTAGAACGAATTTCGAGGCATACCTGCGTGGTCTCGGCTACGATATGAATAAGCTGCAGGCAACAGAAACGGAGGAGATCTGTACGGGCGAAGAAGCGATCGTCACGGGTGTATCGGGTCTTTATGAAAAAGAGTCGATCAGTGTGCCGGAGTTCCAAAGCAGACAGATCAGCTATTCCTACTGTAAACTGGAGGTTGAACATGGAGAAGAATAAGATCTGGAAAGTTCGGGGAAAAGAAGAACGCTATACAGATGAAGAACTGATCCGGGCGATCAAAGACGGGACAGTAGGCCCTGATGAAGCAGTAAGCACCCGCGACATGAAAGTCTGGATCAAAGTAAAAGACAGCATTTATCAGTTTTATCTGACTGAGAGGAGAGAAAAATGAAACTATATAATACAAAGACTTTAAAGGTAGAAGAATTCAAGCCGATCCACGAAGGCGTCGTAAATATGTACGTATGCGGACCGACAGTCTATAACCACGCCCATATTGGCAACGCCCGTCCGATCGTAGTGTTCGACACTCTCAGAAGAGTACTGGAAGCAGACGGATACAAAGTCAAGTTCGTCTCGAACTTTACAGATGTCGATGATAAGATCATCAACAAAGCAAAAGAAGAAGGCGTCAGCGAGAGTGTCATCGCGCAGCGCTATATCGATGCATACAATGACGTTCGTAAAGCGCTTCATGTCGTTCCGCTCGATGCAACACCGAGAGTCACGGAAACGATGGAAGGAATGATCGCCTTTATCGAAGATATGGTGAAAAACGGTTCGGCCTATGTTGAAGACGGAGAAGTGTTCTTCTCGGTCGATTCCGTAGATTCCTACGGATCCCTGTCTCATCAGAATCTGGAAGAACTGCAGGCAGGAAAGAGAGTGGAAGAAAACGAAAAGAAACACAACCCGCTCGATTTTGTCCTTTGGAAAAAGACGGACGAAGGAATCAAATGGAATTCCCCGTGGGGAGAAGGAAGACCGGGATGGCACACTGAATGTGTCGTTATGATCGGAGATAACTTCAACCACGAGATGATCGATATCCACGGAGGCGGAAAAGACCTGCGTTTCCCTCATCACGAGAATGAAGTCGCACAGTCCGAAGCATGCTGCCATCACGCCCTGGCAAACTACTGGGTCCATAACGGAATGCTGAATCTGAACGGCGGCAAGATGTCCAAGTCCCTCGGCAACATCGTACTTGCCAAAGATGTCATTGCCGAACTCGGTGCCAACGTCACCAGATGGCTCCTGCTGTCGGTAAACTACAGGGATGTCCTGAACTATTCTCCGGAAACGATCGATGCCGCCAAGAAAGAGATCGAAAGGATCGAGACCGGTCTGAAGCAGTGCGAAGTCAAAGCAGCTATCGCCAATGAATCTCTCGACGGCGAGATCGACGAGAACTACGCCGTATTCCTGGATGCGATGAATGATGATCTCAACACTCCGAATGCATATAAAGTGATCTTTGATGAGCTGAAACTGCTCAATCAGGCTCTGCGGGTAAGAGAGATCGACTATAAGACACTTGCCTCCCGCTATGCAACACTGAAGAAGATGCTCGGTGTCCTCGGTATCTTTATCGATGAAGTGACTCTTACGGATGAAGATAAAGAGATCTATGCCAAATGGAACGAAGCCAAGAAGGCAAAGAATTTCGAAGAAGCAGATAAATACAGAGCTCAGCTGATGGAGAAAGGGATCCTCTAGTGGATGTCCGGGAAATGACCGGCAGTTCTCTGAGTTTTCTCGGAGATGCGGTCTTCACGCTCCGTGTACGCGAGTTTTATCTGGGTGAAAGATATTATTCCCCGAAAAAGCTCCAATCTCTCTGCAGCCGCTACAATTCTGCTAAAGGTCAGATGAGAGCCTATGAACGGATGAAGGATTTCTTCAGCGAAGAAGAGATGAATGTCTTCAAAAGGGGAAGAAATTCCATCAGTCACATCCCTCATAACGGTGACCGCCTGTCTTATGAGATCGCCAGCGGTCTGGAGGCAGTATGCGGATATCTTTATCTGACAGATAAAGACAGATTGGAAGAGTTCTTTCAGGAGGTCTTTAAAGGAGGACTGTTGAATGAGTGAATTAATCTATGGGAAAAATACCGTCAGAGAAGCATTGCAGAACGGCAGAGTCGTAAAAGCATATGTCCTTCAGGGACATGACATGATCGCAGAACTCGATAAAAAGAGGATACCTTATAAAGTCGCTGCACGAAGAGACCTCGATAAGATGTCGAACAGCGGGAACCATCAGGGAATTCTGGCTGAAGTGAAAGAATTCACATTCGCAAGACCGGAAGATATGCTGAAGGATAAGAACGGTCTCATCGTTGTACTGGATGGACTTAAGGATGTCCACAATCTCGGAGCGATCATCCGTACCTGCGAGTGTGCCGGTGCCGACGGTATCGTCTATAAAAAACACAACGCTGTAAAAGTAAATGATACAGTAGCGAAGGTAGCCTGCGGCGCATTGGAAAACGTGAAGATCGCCGAAGTGACGAATCTCGTAAATACACTGAAATACTTCAAGGATAACGGATACTGGATCGTCGGCTCCGACGGCAAGGCAAAACAGGGATACGATCAGCTGGATTACGACTTCAATACGGTCCTGATCATCGGATCGGAAGGCGAAGGCATGAGCAGACTGGTCAAGGAAGAATGCGACTATATGGTCAAACTTCCTCTGCTGGGAAGCATCAACTCCCTCAATGCCTCGGTCTCCGCCGGGATACTGATCTATGAAGTGCTGGAAAAAAGAGGAATTACGATCTAAATGAAAGAGACCGGACATGCTCCGGTTTTTTCGTGTTCTGAAGGGCTTTTTTGAACATCAGGCATCCACCCGTACCGGAGTTTTCCCCATACTTTTCCACAATTGTTACCTTTTTATGAGAGAAAAATGAGAAGAATTTGAGAATAAAAATGACACTTTCTTCATTATAGTGGAGTTATGGAAACAAATGTATTACTGGAACGCTATCGAAAAGGAGAAGAAGAAGTCTTTACGGAGATCCTGAAGGAATATCAGGGAATGATCTATTCGATCCTTTCCCGCTTTAACCGGCGTTTGGGAGACTATACGGTCACAACTGATGATCTCTATCAGGAAGCCTGTCTGGGGCTGCTGGATGCGTGCCGGAACTACGATGACGTCAAGGGAATGAAGTTCTCTTCGTTTGCGTACCTGGTCATCCATCGAAGAGTCTCGAAACGCTATTTTTCCCTAAGACGAGTCTATTCACACGAAACATCTTCTCTCGACAGTGACGACTACGCATCACGGAAAAGGTCATACATCAATGACCAGGTCACCATGCCGGAGTATGAGTATCGTAAGGAGGAAAACAGTACGGAAATGAAACGGTTTATTGAGAAGCTCGGTGACGAGGATCGCATGATCCTCCGTATGAGAATGGAAAAGAAAGGATATAAAGAGATCGCCGAATCCCTCAAGATTCCTTCAAAGAGAGTCGACAACAGGATGTCGCTCATACGCAAGAGGTACCGTCAGATGAATTCATCCAACTGATTGCGGTATACTGTAGGTATGGAGATCATTACCCCTTCCTGCATCGCACTCATCGGCAGTGAAGGAAGAAGAAAAAGACAGATCATTGAGACGTATTTCTCAAAAGACACTTTGATCGACGAAAGTTCCCCGATTCCCGAGGAACTTTTGAACGATGCGCAGACGGTCGTCTTTACCGGAAAGAACTTCGAAAAGAAAAGGCGCAAGGAGATCACGGACTTCGCCAAAAAGAATCATATGCGCTCGATCGCACTGATCATCGAAGAACCCCTGGATAATCTTTTCGAATACCACGGCATCACGCATTCCCGGCTTCTGGAAGGCGAGAAGAAAACGCTGGGAGATATCCGGAAGGGGATCGGAAAAGAGAGTTTCAAAGATGTGTTCTTTCTTCAGGAAGAAGAAGAGATCATCAAAAGAAGGCTTCCGTGTGACAAACAGGAGGAACATGGTCCTTTCGACATCATAGGCGATGTGCACGGATGCCGTTATGAACTGGAGAAGTTGCTGAAGAAGCTCGGATACGAGAAAGTAGATGAGACATATGTGCATCCTGAAGGAAGAAAGGCCGTCTTCCTCGGCGATGTGATCGACCGCGGTACGGAAAATCTGAAGACTTTAAAACTGATCATGAAAATGTGCGAACACGGAAGCGCCTATATGACGCTGGGGAATCATGATGACAAACTGTACCGTTATCTGTGCGGAAATGTTGTCGTGATTGCTCCCGGACAGAAGACATATGACGAACTGAAGAGGGAAGACGAAGAAAGCAGATCGGCTATTCGGAGCTTTTTGGAAAAGCTGCCGGATCATCTGGTCTTTGACGAAGGCAGGCTGGTATGCGTCCATGCGGGTATAAAGCAGAAGTATATCCTGCGCGAGGGAGGGAGTGTCCATCATTTCTGCCTCTATGGAGAATCGACCGGAGAATATGACAGTTTTAATCTTCCTGTCCGTCTGGACTGGACGCTGAATTACGACGGGGATGCCCTGGTAGTATACGGTCACACTCCGTATTATGAACCGAGGATCCGCGAGCACTGTGTATGTGTTGACACGGGATGCGTCTTCGGCAACAAGCTGACGGCCTATCGTTACCCGGAAGGGAAGACCGTTTCTACAAAAGCGAAGAAGATGTATTATGAAAGAAGAAGATGAGGTATCAATATGAAACGTGCATTTATACATACGAACCTTCTGACCGGAAGACTCATGGAAAACGGCAGGATGGAAGTCCGGCGCAGTGTGACCGTTTTTACGGAAGACGACCGGATCATCCGCATCACCTCGGATAAGGAAGATCTGCAGGGATATGAAGTCGTCGATCTTGACGGCCGCTACATGATGCCGGGTCTCATCGATCTTCACGTACATTTTGTCCCGGATCTCATCACGAAGCCGAAAAAGAAGGGAAGCTCTTCTGCCAAACCGAATTACGAAAAGACGAAGAAACTTCTGACGGAGAATCCGCTGGGAGTACTGGCGACAAATAAACTTCTTGGAGATGTTGCCCGCAACACACTGTTTTCCGGTGTGACGACGATAAGGACCGTCGGAGGCATCGCTGATTTCGATGCGAAGATGCGGGATAAGATCAAAGCAGGGAAAGCAGTCGGTCCGAGAATGATCGTCGCCAATACGGCGATCTCGGTCCCGGATGGACATATGGCAGGACTGCTGGCTTACGAAGCGAAAAGTCCGGAAGAGGCGAGAGACTATGTCGATAAGATCGCCGCTACCAATCCGGATCTCATCAAACTGATGGTCACCGGAGGAGTCCTCGATGCTTCGGAAAGCGGAGAACCGGGCGTACTCAAGATGGCTCCGGAACTGGTGAAGGCCGCCTGCGACCGAGCACATGAACTGGGCTATACAGTCGCTGCGCACAACGAATCTCCGGAAGGTGTCAAAGTTTCGATCGCGAACGGGGTAGATACGATCGAACACGGCGCAAGACCGGACGAAGAGATGATAAAGCTCTTTAAGGAGAAAAAAGCAGCGCTTGTCGCAACGCTGTCTCCGGCGCTTCCATATGTCTACATGGATCCGGAAGAGACCGGTCTGGGAGAGCTGGGACAGAAGAACGGAACGATCGTATTCAACGGTATTGCGGAATGCGCAAAGACCTGCCTCAAGGAAGGCATACCGGTCGGTCTGGGCACAGATACCGGATGTCCGTATGTGGCCTCCTATGACACCTATCGTGAACTTGAATACTTCGTCCGTTTCTGCGGCGTCACTATGGATTATGCGATCCATACAGCCACCTATGTGAATGCATCCATCCTTCATATGGAAGATGAGATCGGAACACTCGAAGAAGGCAAGAAAGCCGACTTCCTCGTTACGGAAAAGAATCCTCTCGTTGACTTCAGAACGATCCGGGATCTCTACATGGTGTCTGCAGAAGGAAGGCTCTATAAGCAGCCGAAGGTCAGAAGGATCGCCTCTATAGAAACTGCTCTGGAGAAGATCCGTCCTCTTTGGGACAAATGAAGTTGACACAAAAAAGTATTGCATATTATAATTTAAAAGGTTATCAGCAGATAACTTTTTAAATACTTCAAAGGAGGACATATGAAAGAAAAGAAGAAAATCATTCTTACCTGCAGTGTGTGTCTCTCGCGAAATTATGTGACTAATAAAAACAGAGCGAAGACGGAACGTCTGGAGCTGATGAAATTCTGTCCGAAGTGCAATACGCATACATTGCACAAAGAGACAAAGTAGGAGGACTGTATGAAGTGGTTTAACTTAAGCGCAATTTTCAAAGAGATCGGCAAGATCCGCTGGCCAAAGAAGGAAGACCTGCTGACAAATTCTGTTCAGGTCATCGTTTTCACGGCATGTTTCGCATTATTCTTTTTCCTGTGCCAGTTCCTGGTATCTGTTGTCTTAAAAGCGATCGGAGTTCTCTAAATGTCTGAAAGCAAGAAAGAATGGTATGTTGTAAATACCTACGCCGGTCACGAAAACCGCGTTAAAGACAACCTCGAAAAACGTATTGCGACCATGGGCATCTCGGACTATCTGTTCAAGGTAGTTGTTGCTGAAGAAGTCCAGATCGAAGTCAAGAACGGAAAATCTAAAGAAGTCGTCCGTAATATTTTCCCTGGTTATCTCTTCGTTGAGATGATCATGACGGATGAGGCATGGTACGTCGTCCGTAATACTCCGGGTGTTACCGGATTCTTAGGTTCCTACGGCGGCGGCGCAAAACCTCTGCCTGTTAGAGAAGAAGAAATGCTGAATGTCCTGAGAAGGATCGGTCAGGCTGATAAGTCTATCGAAGTCGACTACAAAGTCGGTGACGCTGTCAAGATCTTATCCGGACCGTTCTCCGGCATGGAAGGTACTGTCGATGCGATGAATGATGAAACTCAGGTCGCTACTGTCCTCATCATCCTTTTCGGCCGTGAAACACCTACCGATATCAGCTACATGGATATTGCCCGCGCAGACTAAGACAGTAGAGATACTGTCTTTTTAACAAAGATCATGAAAAAAGAATTATTCGATTTTTGCGAAAATTATCTGGAGAACAGAGAGATCCTCGGAGCCTGCTGGAAATGGGACGGCGGCGATACATTGACGGTATCGGCTATTGAAGCTACGTCCCGGGGAAGGATTCTGGATGAGGATTCCCTGAGAAAAGCCGAACTGCTTCTGAAGGCGAAGACAGGAGTCTTTTCCAGTTACCGCAGCTGCATCAAGATCTACGTGATCACGAAACTGGCAACTTCCCGTTATCCGGGCAGACTGCTGGAAGAGTCTATGGAAGCATATGATCTGATCAAACTCTATTTCAGCGGAGGCGATTATGAAGCGCTCCTTTCCCTGATCCTTCCGGAACTCACAGACGATCCTCAGGCAGTGATCGAAAAGGGGAAGATGATCCACAATTATATGAGAGAGACTCATTTTTTCCTGACCGGTACTGAAGATGTCCTTTATGCAGTGTTGATGGCGGCTTCCGGAAAGAACGAATCCAAGGCTGTACGGGATATGGATGAATGCTTTGAGACCCTTAAGGGAAAGATCAGCATAAGCTCAGATACCCGTCAGGCGATCGCTGAGATCCTCTCGATGGGAACCAGAGAACCCCGCTTTAACCTGGTCCGTTTCTTCCGCCTGTATGATGAACTGAATGATGCAGGATACAAGTATGAACGGAGTCTGGGACTCACGGCTCTGGCGACTCTGGCGATCAGCGATATTCCGGTCGGAGACGCTCTTGAGACGATCAAAGATATCTATAACCATTTAGGCAACGTAAAGCCTTACCGCGGGATCTTCGGCTATTCCAAAAAGAGCCGACTCGTCCATTCAGCCATTCTTACCTCTGCATACTACGGAGGATTTGAACCGGGCAATACGGCGATCATCTCGCTCGTTATATCCCTGATCGCATCTGCACATGCCGCAGCTGCAGCAGCTGCCGCAGCGTAAAAACAGATCGCATTAAACAGAGAACAGACGGATCATAGTGGTCCGTCTTTCTATTGATGGTAATATAGAAGTGTGAAGACGGAACGTTTCTACAACATATTATTGCCGATCTGGATGCTGGTATTCTTTCCGACGCCCTTGTGGGTATTTCTGATCCCGGGGAACTATCTGATCGACTATCTGATCCTGCGCCATTGTCAGAAGAAACTGATGTTTGAGAAAGACTTCGCCGATAAAAATGCCTGGAAGATATGCCTCGCAGGATTCTTCAGCGATCTGATTGGCGCTTTGTTTCTGTTTGCCTGGCTGGTACTGCTGGACGAGGGAGATGGTCTGCTGATCAGCAGTGCTCTGAACATGAATCCTTTCCGGAACATCTATGCCTTGCTGATAACGTTGGCTGCGATCGCGATGTCCGGAGTGCTGATCTATGTCCTGAATATCCGGATCTTCCAGAAGATGATCGGAAGAGAAAACGGCCGTTATATCGCTCTGCGAATGGCGCTTTGGACGGCTCCGTATCTGTATCTGCTTCCTATGGAAATTTTTTATCGATAATGCTTGTGTTTTTTACAATAATAAGTTAATATATTAAGGCATCAATATACCATAGACAGTAACGGCGTGAGCTTAATAATGTTACCGAGGTGAAAAGAAGATGACTTTTTGAACCTGTATGTCTATGCGTACGGGTTTTTGTTTTATGAGTATATCGGTGTTAGAAAGAGGGAATATGAATCAAGCAGTATTGAGTGACAAGAAGGCGGTCGTCGAAGAGATCACTGGTAAGATCAAAGAATCCGACAGTGCCGTCGTTGTCGAGTATCGTGGACTCACTGTTGCTGAAGTCAGTGAATTACGTCGCAATTTACGGGCTGAAGGTGTAGAGTTAAAAGTCTACAAGAACACGATGGTTCGTAGAGCTGTTGATGATTGCGGATTAAGCGATCTGGATGATGCATTAAAAGGTCCGAACGCATTCGCATTCTCGAAAGATGCTACAGCACCGGCTAGAGTTCTGGCAAAGTTCGCGAAAAAGCATGAGCACTTAATAATGAAGAAGGGTATCGTCGAAGGTAAAGTAGTCGAGCTGGAAACTTTAAAAGAACTCGCTAACCTGCCGAACCGCGAAGGTATGTTATCTATGTTATTAAGCTGCTTACAGGCACCGGTTAGCTCATTTGCCCGCGTAGTTAAAGCAGTCGCAGACGCAAAGGAAGCCGCTGGTGGCGCAGTACCTGCAGCAGAAGCTGCACCGGCCGATGCAAGTGCATCGGCAGAGGCATAATGCCGAATAATTAAAAGAAGGAGAAAAAATATGGCAATCACACGTGATGACATTCTGGCTTACTTAGAGACAGCCAGCATCTTAGACTTAAATGACTTAGTAAAAGCGATCGAAGAAAAATTCGGCGTTACTGCTGCTGCTCCAGTAGCTGTTGCAGCTGCACCGGTCGAAGAAGAACCAGCTGGACCGAGCGTCGTATCCGTCTTATTAACTTCCTTTGGTGAAGCTAAGACAGCTGTTATCAAGGCTGTTAAGGCTATCACTGGTTTAGGATTAGTTGAATCCAAGGGCATCGTTGACAAGTGCACTGCCGGTCCGGTTCCAATCAAAGAAAATATCAGTGTAGAAGAAGCAGAAACTATCAAGAAACAGTTAGTCGACGCAGGAGCTTCTGTAGAAGTTAAATAAGTAAATGACCCATTACTTTACCGACAATAGTGGACTGGAATCGGATCCGATCCGTTTCACGTACTATTTCGATAATGAGGTCTTTCACTTTACCGGCGACCGTGGTGTCTTTTCGAAAGACAAGATCGACTACGGAAGCTACGTACTTATTAAAAATGTTTACCGGCGCGAACTAGGTGCCTGTATCCTGGATCTCGGATGCGGCTATGGGCCGATCGGGATCATCCTCAAAAGATTCCATCCGCAGGCTAAGACAGTCCTTGTGGATGTGAATCCCAGAGCGGTGGAACTCGCAAAAAAGAACGCGCTGGACAATGACACTGCCGTTGAGGCAGCTGTCTGTGATGATATCACATCGTTACCAGATACTTTTGATTCTATAATATGTAATCCACCAATTCGAGCGGGGAAAGATCTGATCTTTTCCCTTTACTCGAAAGCGCACCTCAAATTGAGGGAATGCGGGGATCTCTATATCGTAGTTCAGAAGAAACAGGGAGCGAGATCACACATATCTTATCTGCAAACATTTTTTACAGAAGTTGATGTGCTTGATAAAGACGGAGGATATTACGTCATTCAGGCGCATAAATGATTTTTCTACATTGATTGATTGGAAAGGACGGCGCTTATATGAAAGAAACACAATCTTATAGAATTGTTGAAACGGGTAAGCATTCTACTCGCCGTGATTATTCCAAGGTCTCCGGATCTCTGGAATTACCAAATCTAGTAGAAATCCAGACTGATTCCTTTGACTGGTTCAAAAATGAAGGTATCAGGGAAGTATTTGAAGATATTTATCCGATTTCAAACTACAGCGGGAATGTCCGCTTAAAGCTTCTCGATTATGAGTTTGGTGAGCCGAAATACAGTGTCACTGAAAGTAAATACAGAGAAGTGAACTATGCCGCACCTTTAAAGGCAAATATGGAGTTGGAGATCATCGATGAAGATACCGGTGAAGTGATCACCCGCAGAGAAGAAGTCTTCCTGGGTGACTTCCCGATGATGACTCCGACCGGAACATTTATTATCAATGGTGCCGAGCGAGTAATCGTCTCGCAGATCGTCCGTTCTCCTGGTGCTTATTTTGATGTTCAGACTGATGATAAGACCGGAAGAGAAATGTTTGACGGGGAACTGATCCCGTCCAGAGGAACATGGCTTGAATTCCTGACCGATGACAAGAAGAACGCTTTAGGGCGTGTCATGAATATGTCGGTCGATAGAAAACGTAAGATCCTTTCTACGATCTTATTGAAGTGTATCGGTTTCTCTCTCAATCTCGAAAGAGGAGAAGATGCCTTCAATACGAACCGTATCAAGACTTTCTTAAAAGCCTTCGGACTTCCTGTATATGATGATCTGATCAACAGCAACGACGACCGTGAGTTCCTGAACATCTATGAAGCTCTCTATACATCTTTCTTCGGACCGTATGAAGAATTAGTCAATACACTTCAGGCGGATAAGACGAAGACGATGGAAAATGCGCTTCTGGAAATGCACAAGAACCAGAAACAGGATGAAGTACCGACTATTGAAGGTGCTGCATCCCTGATGAACGCTAAGTTCTTCGATCAGAAGAAATACGATCTGACGGCTGCCGGACGTTATAAACTCGGTAAGAAACTGAACGTGATCGACCGTATCGAACATCACGTTCTGGCGGAAGATTTATACAAGGCTGATGGTAGTATCTTATACAAGAAAGGTACGCTGATCGAAAAGGCTGAGCGTAATGTCTTAAGGGAATACTTAAAGAAGGGCAGTCATGTCACAGCATTTCCGTACCGCTATTCCTTCTCTCACCCGACAGTTGTCGAAGTTGAAACTTCCGACAAGCTGGCTCTGGTGGGCAGAGTTCTGGCCAATGATGTCGATCTGAAAGACCGTACTTATTTCATGGGTACTGTTCTGAACGCAAACGATATCAAGAGACTGGCAAAAGAAGTGTCTAAAGTCAGAGTATATTCGGCGATCGTCGCTAAAGAAGTACCTCTCACTTCGGAAAACTTCAACGCAGTTCTCGACTACGGTCAGAGATTCTTCGTTCTCGGCAGACTCACCGACAAGAACGGTGATGATGTCCTGGTCGACGGAGAAAAAGCAATGCCGGAGTACATTCCGGACCACGACAGCTACATGCTGATGAGCGACCGTGAAGAAGTCGTCCATCAGAGAGTAAACGGTGGAGAAAAGATCAGTGCATGGTTTGTCGGTACAGCTTGCCAGCGGGTGAAGATCGAAGCACCGGAGGATCCGAATAGAGGGATCACTCTGATCGGTATCGATCCGCTCAACGACAAGAAATGTATCACCATGTCCGATATGCTCGCATTATTCAACTATATGCTGACGCTCACTGATGGCGTAGGCAGTACAGATGATATCGATATGC
Source organism: Erysipelotrichaceae bacterium (assembly GCA_045544415.1). Taxonomy (GTDB): domain Bacteria; phylum Bacillota_I; class Bacilli_A; order Erysipelotrichales; family Erysipelotrichaceae; genus Colivicinus. The sequence continues at coordinate 38,268 of JAZPYW010000108.1, read as the reverse complement.
TGGGCAACCGTCGTATCCGTACCGTAGGTGAACTGATCCAGAATCAGTTCCGTATCGGTCTTTCCCGTATGGAAAAAGCCGTTAAGGAAAAGATGTCGATCACGGAAACGGAAAGTGCGACACCAAAACTCCTGACCAATAACCGTCCATTAAGCGGTGCGATCAAGGAATTCTTCTCGAGTTCTCAGTTATCCCAGTTCATGGACCAGCAGAACCCTCTGGCAGAACTTACGAACAAGCGTCGTATCTCTGCATTAGGTCCGGGCGGTCTGACAAGGGAAAGAGCAGGATTCGAAGTGCGAGATGTTCATAACTCTCACTACGGACGTATCTGCCCGATCGAGACTCCGGAAGGTCAGAACATCGGTCTGATCTCTTATCTGACGACTTATGCGAAAGTCAACGAATACGGCTTCATTCAGACTCCGTACCGTAAAGTCGATAAGAACGGCAATGTATCTGATGATTATATCTATTTAAGTGCGGACGATGAGAATGACTACATCATCGCGCAGGCCAACGAAGTCATCGGCGGAAAACTGATTAACGAACAGGTCGTTGCCCGTAAAGCCGGTGAAACGATCCTGACAGATAGAGCTAACGTTGAACTGGCAGACGTATCCCCGAAACAGATCGTTTCGGTCGCAGCCGCCTGTATCCCGTTCCTCGAGAACGATGACGCTTCCCGTGCCCTCATGGGTGCCAACATGCAGCGTCAGGCAGTTCCGCTGCTCAGACCGCATAGCCCGTATGTCGGAACCGGTATCGAGTCCAAGATCGCTAAAGACAGCGGAACAGGCCTCGTATCGAGAGACAGCGGTGTTGTCACCTATGTCGACTCCCAGACAGTCGTCATTACCGATAAGGATGGCGAAGAGCACGAATACAAGCTGGACAAATTCCAGAGATCCAATGCGGGTACGTGCATCAACCAGCGTCCTATCGTTACAGACGGCGAGATCGTCAATGCCGGAGATGTGATCGCAGATGGTCCGTCTATGGATGACGGGGAACTGGCTTTAGGTCAGAACGTCACGATCGCCTTCATGACATGGCATGGCTACAACTACGAGGATGCCATCATCATGTCTGAAAGAATGGTCAAAGACGACGTATATACTTCGATACATATCGATGAATACAGTATCGAAAAACGTAAGACAAAACTCGGCGAAGAAGAGATCACGAGAGATATCCCGAACGTATCGGAAGGTGCCTGCAAGAATCTGGACGGCCGCGGCATCGTCATGGTTGGTGCAGAAGTCAAGGAAGGCGATATCCTGGTAGGTAAGGTAACTCCGAAGGGTCAGTCTGACGCTTCACCGGAAGAAAAACTGTTACTGGCGATCTTCGGAGAGAAATCTCACGAAGTACGTGATAACTCCTTAAGAGTTCCTCACGGCGGCGCCGGTATCGTACAGTCGGTCCGTGTCTTCAGAAGAGACGAAGGCTACGAACTGGGCCCTGGTGTCACAGAAGTCATCAAGGTCTACGTCGTACAGAAACGTAAGATCTCTGAAGGCGATAAGATGGCAGGACGTCATGGTAACAAGGGTGTCATTTCTAAGATCTTACCGGTCGAGGATATGCCGATCATGCCGGATGGCCGTCCGATCGATATCATGCTGAACCCGTTCGGCGTTCCTTCCCGTATGAATATCGGACAGGTATTGGAGATCCATTTAGGTATGGCTGCCAAGGCCCTGGGTGTGAAATTCGCAACTCCGGTCTTTGACGGTATCACAAATGAAGAACTCATCTCCATCATGTCTGAAGCAGGAACATCACCGGATGGCAAGCTGGTACTGCGTGATGGCAGAACCGGTGAAGCCTACGATGAAAGAATCGCTGTCGGTGTCATGTACATGATCAAACTGGCTCACATGGTCGATGATAAACTGCATGCCCGTGCAACAGGTCCGTACTCTTTAGTAACGCAGCAGCCTCTGGGCGGTAAAGCGCAGAATGGTGGTCAGCGTTTCGGTGAAATGGAAGTCTGGGCTCTGGAAGCATACGGTGCTGCTCATACTCTGGAAGAGATCCTCACGGTCAAATCCGATGATGTCAACGGCCGTACGAAGACCTATGATGCGATCATCAAGGGTAAGACGATCCCGGAACCGGGTATCCCCGAATCCTTCAACGTATTGAAGAACGAACTGCAGGCTCTGGCCATCGATATCCGTATGCTGGATGAAAACGGCAACGAAGTCGATATGTCCAAGACTGAAGAAGAGGATACTCCGGAAGCAAACAGCGATGCTCAGGTCGTAACCGATACAGAGGGTCTGCAGATCCGCGACAGTATCGATGAAGAACCGCAGGCAGCTGTTATGGGCTTCGGCGATGAAGAGGAGGTATAAACATGGCTGCAAACAGATTTGAAGCGATCAAAGTTGGTTTAGCATCTCCTGAACGTATTCTTGAATGGTCACACGGTGAGGTAACGAAACCGGAAACCATCAACTACAGAAGCCAGAAACCGGAAAGAGACGGATTATTCTGCGAAAGGATTTTCGGTCCGACAAAAGACTGGGAATGCTACTGTGGTAAATACAAGAAAGTACGTTATAAAGGCGTCATCTGTGATAAATGTGGTGTTGAGATCACAAAGGCATCCGTACGTAGAGAACGTATGGGCCATATCACACTGGCAGCTCCGATAGCGCACATCTGGTACTTAAAGGGAATTCCAAGCAGAATGTCCCTGGTACTCAATGTATCCGCCAAGATCCTGGAAGAAGTCGTATACTTCGTTACATGGATCGTTACGGATCCGGGGAATACCCCGCTTGAATACAAACAGCCTTTAACAGAGCTGGAAGTAAGAAACTATGAAACGATGTACGGACGTGATGCCTTCAAGGCCATGACCGGTGCAGAAGCAGTCAAGACGCTGCTCGAACAGGTAGATGTCGTCAAAGAGAAAGAAAGCATCGTCAAAGAGCTGGAAAAGGCTCAGGGCGATAAGCGCAAGAAACTCATCAAGAGACTCGAGACGATCAATGCCTTCGTAGAATCCGAGAACAAGCCTGAATGGATGGTTCTCACGGTTCTTCCGGTCATTCCACCGGATCTGCGTCCTATGCTGCAGCTGGATGGCGGACGTTTTGCGACCAGTGACCTCAACGACTTATACCGTCGTGTCATCACCAGAAACAACCGTCTGAAGAAACAGCTCGAATCCGGTACTCCGTCTATCATCGTTCAGAATGAAAAGCGTATGCTGCAGGAAGCAGTAGACGCGCTGATCGACAACGGCAGAAGAGGAAATCCGGTCAAGGGTTCCGCAAACCGTCCGTTAAAATCCTTAAGCCACAGCTTAAAGGGTAAACAGGGACGTTTCAGACAGAACCTCTTAGGTAAGCGTGTTGACTTCTCCGGGCGTTCCGTTATCGCTGTCGGACCGGATCTCAAGATGTACCAGTGCGGTATCCCGAGAGAGATGGCCATTCAGTTATACAAGCCGTTCGTCATCAATGAACTGGTGACTGAAAAGATCGCCAATTCCGCCAAGAATGCCGAGAAGATGATCGAGAAATTCGATCCGCAGATCTGGGATGTTCTCGAGGAGATCATGAATAATCATCCGGTCTTCCTGAACCGTGCTCCGACACTGCACAGACTCGGTATCCAGGCATTCAAACCGAAACTTGTCGAGGGTAGAGCGATCCGTCTGCATCCGCTCGTATGTACAGCGTTCAACGCTGACTTCGATGGTGACCAGATGGCCGTCCATCTTCCGTTAAGTGAAAAAGCACGTGCGGAAGCCGAGATCCTGATGCTTGCATCCAACAACATCCTGGGTCCGAAAGATGGTAAGCCGATCGTTACTCCGTCTCAGGATATGGTCCTCGGTAACTTCTACCTGAACATGGAAGAAACTGCCGAAGAATTCTATCATGAGGCTGATGAGATCGAAAAACTCGGCGAGACCGAAAGAGCCGCGATGTGGAGAAGATTCGGTGATAACGAAGGCCACGTATATAAGGACTACGATGAAGCGATCCTTGCTTATGACAGCAAGCAGGTCCACCTCCATACGAGAATTGCGATCCTCGCAAACTCTTTAAAGAAGTCCTGTTTCACGGAAAGCCAGAATGCTCAGTATCTGATCACGACCGTCGGTAAACTGATCTTCAACTCCAAATTCCCGTCGGATTTCCCTTACATCAACTATGTCAATCCGCAGTCCTTAAAGGCTACTCCGGATGACTGTTTCGTACCGGCAGGTACGGATATCAAAGAATATCTGAAGAATAAACCGGTATCTCCGGAATTCACAAAGAAGGTCCTGTCCAGTGTCATCGCGGAAGTATTCGCGAAATACAAGACAGAAGGTTCCAGTGATATCCTGGATGGTATCAAGGATTTAGGTTTCGAATATTCTACTGTTGCAGGTATGACGATCTCTCTGTCGGATATCAACGTCGCTCCGCATAAGGAACAGTTCGTTGAAGACGCCAGAAAGCAGTCTGATGTCCTGCAGAATCTGTTGAAGAGAGGAAAACTCACTCTTCCGGAATGGGAGAAACACTTCTCCAAACTTTGGGCAGATACGACGAATGCCATCGGTGACGATGTCATGAACAACCTGCCTCGTAAGTCTCCTATCAACATGTCCGCTGTATCCGGTGCCCGTGGTAACAAGTCGAACTTTACTCAGCTGTCCGGTATGCGTGGTCTGATGGGTAGACCTACACAGTCCAAATCCAAGAAAGAATATCAGCCTTCGATCATCGAAGTCCCGATCTATTCTTCCTTCCGTGAAGGACTGAACGTATCTGAATTCTTTATTTCCACTCATGGTGTCCGTAAAGGTCTGACCGATACCGCTTTGAAGACAGCCGAATCCGGTTATCTGACAAGACGACTCGTCGATGTTGCCCAGGATGTCATGATCAGGGAAGATGACTGTCATACAGACCGCGGTTACTATGTTTCCGATATCATCGATCTGAAAGACAACAGCACGATCGAGAAGTTCTACGACAGAATCGTCGGCAGATTCTCGAAGGAAGAGATCGTCGATCCGGTCAGCGGTGAAGTGATCATCGAAGAAGATGAATACATCGATGAAAACCTCGCTACGAAGATCATCAATGCAGGAGTCAAGGGAATGCACATCCGCAATACCTTCACCTGCAAGTGCAAAGACGGTATCTGCCGCAAGTGCTACGGCCGTAATATGGCTACCGGCAAACTCGTCGAAAACGGCGAAGCAGTCGGTATCATGGCTGCTCAGTCTATCGGTGAACCGGGTACTCAGCTGACCATGCGTACATTCCACTCCGGTGGTGTCGCAGCAGCTGCAGATGATATCACTCAGGGTCTCCCTCGAGTTGAAGAACTGTTCGAAGCACGTTGTCCGAAGCATCCGGCGATCCTTGCCCGTATCAGCGGCGAGATCACCCGCATCGAAGAAAATGCAGACCACAGTTTCTCGATCGATATCACGAACGACAAAGAAACTCAGGTCCATAAGTGCGGACTGTCTCAGACCATCCGTTCCGGCATCAAAGTCGGTGACCAGGTCAAACGCGGAGACAAGCTCACTGAAGGCAACATCGATCCTAAGGAACTGCTGTCCGTAGCCGGTGTACAGGCTGCCCAGAACTACATCCTCCAGGAAGTACGTAAGGTGTACGTCGCCGCCGGTATCGATATCTCCGATAAGCACATCGAAATGATCATCCGTCAGATGCTGAAGAAAGTCATCATCATTGAACCGGGTGATACAGGCTTATCTGCCGGACAGACGATCTCGCTTAAGAGACTGACGGATATCCACAATAAACTGCTCGTAACAGGCGGCGGTTTACCGGCTAAGTTCGGTCCGCTGATGCTGGGTATCTCCAAGTCTTCCGTTGAGACTGATTCCTTCCTGTCTGCTGCTTCCTTCCAGGAAACGACGAAGGTACTGACAGACGCTGCAGTCAATGCACGTATCGATAACCTCTTCGGTATCAAGGAAAATGTCATCATCGGTAAGCTGATCCCTGCCGGAACAGGCTCCAAGTTTGAAAGAGAATCGACGAAGCTGATCGAAGAAAGAGCTGCCGAACTGATCGAACTGCGTGAAGAAAAGCAGAGAGAAGCAGAAGAGACAGAAGAACTTCCGGAAGCAGTCGTTTCTGTAAAGAACGAAGCAGAACCTGAAGAAGCAGAAGAATCCGAAGAGACTGAAGAATAAGAATCAAGGACATCGCAAGATGTCCTTTTCTTATGCGGTATATGAAAACCACCGTTCGGTGGTTTAAGGAAGTATCAATGCGACGGCGACATCGTTCACGTTCGTTCCGGTCGGTCCGGTGAAGATCAGACCTCCGATCTCTTTCAAGGCATGATAGGAATCGTTATCGTCCAGCACGGCACGGTAGTCGATCCCTTTTTCTTTCAGTTTCTCCAGAGAACTGCCGTCGACATATCCTCCGGCTGCATCGGTAGGACCATCGGTACCGTCGCTACCTGCGGAGAAGACGGCGATCGGCAGGGAAGAGATCGTTTCAACAGACGACAGAGCGATCTCCTGATTCCTTCCTCCCAGTCCTTTTCCGGTGATCCGTACGACGGTCTCGCCTCCTTCGATGAGTGCGACCGGCCTTTTTGCGGTCTTCAAGGTCTCGGCTGCTTTTTCAGCAAGCATCTTTCCTTCTTCCCGGGCAATGCCGTCCATATGGTCATTCAGCATCATCACTTCATAACCGAGTTCTTCGGCTTTCTTCCCGGCCGCCTTGCAGAGCTCCCGGACGCTGCCGGTGATCAATGTTTCGACGTTGTTCAGAGACTTCGGCGTCTCTTTCTTCAGCAGTTCCTTTGTCTCCTCTTTGAGATCCAGATGGTATTTCTCAACGATCGACAGAGCATCTTCACAAGTGGAAGAGTCCGGATAGGCAGGACCTGAACCGATCATATCCAGCGGATCGCCCAGGATATCACTGAGGACGACAGAGAAGACTTTTGCCGGAGCACAGATTTCAGCGAAACGGCCTCCTTTGATACCGGAAAGCCTCTTCCTTATCGTATTCATCTCGATGATGTCTGCCCCGCTGCTCAGCAGCTGTCGGCTGATATCCTGAAGTTCATCCAGCGGGATGAGCGGATACTCAAACAGAGCACTGGCACCGCCACTCAGAAGGAACAGCACAGCATCGTCTTCAGTCAGGCCGGAAACGAGTTCTATGGCCTTTTTTGTGGCGTCTACGCCGTTTTTATCGGGTACGGGATGTCCTGCTTCATAACAGGCTATCCCTTCGATATCGCCTTTCACATGCTCGTATTTCGTGATGACGATGCCCTTGTCCGGATGGACGAGTCCGGCTGCCGCCGAAGCCATCTGCCAGGCTGCCTTTCCCGCCGCAACGAGGATCAGTTTTCCCTTTGGAAAACGGAATTCCCGAACAGCTTTCTGTACTGCTTTGTCCGGCCTTACTTCCCGGATCGAGAAGGAAACGATCTCATCTGCCTCTTTTCTTAACTGTTTATAGACTGTGCTCATTTACGATCTCCTCTGAAGTATTGCAGATCCATTCGATATATCTCACTGCCTGGACTTCATCTCTTTCCATGATGTATCTCAATAGCGTATTGATCCTGTTTCTGCTTTCTTCGGCACCCAGTGCTCTGGTGGAGTTTGTCCACATCCGGACTGCCGGCTCGCGGAAGGCGTTCATGATCAGGGGAATGATGATGTTTCCTGAAGATGTGCAGATACAGTGATGGAATTCATAATAGATAGCCGCAAGCTTATAAGGGTCATCTGTCTTATCGGCCTGAAGAGCGATCTCTTTCAGATCTTCATCGATCTTCGGATCATCCAGCCTGATAATGTCTTTGATCGCGATGCTTTCGATCGCAGCCCGGACTTCGAGGATACTGCGGACGTTGCGGCTCGTCATCTTTCCCTGATTGTGATGGATGATCGAAGCGAGAACTTCCAGAGTTCCGTTGGATGTATAGTCATCTACGAAGATCCCGATACGCGGCACGACTTTCAGGAAGCCTTTTCTCTGAAGGTCGGATATTCCCGAATGAACGGCAGTCTTGGATATCTTCATTTTCTCTGCCAGTTCCCTTTCACTCGGCAGTTTTTCTCCGATCTGCAGTTCACCGGTCAGGATCAGATTCTCGATCCGGTCGATAAACAGCTCCTTGACGGTAGGAGCGACGATCTCTTCAAACATAGACACCTCCGATATTTGGTCTGACCAAAACCAGTCAACTCATTATAGGCATTTCAAGAAAGTATTTGTCAATGAGGTAAAAATGCTATACATTAGAATTAGATATGGTCTGACCAGATAATAATGATATAGGGGGGTAATTATGAGAACCAAGGTGAGTTCTAAAGCTGTTTTGCTGGTGGTCATGCTGCTGATGGCTTTCGGCTGTATGTTCGCGGCAAATCTCATTCAGCACAGCGGTACTTCCGTGCAGATCACGGATGGTACAATCGAAACAGACAAGGGTGCACTTACCTACAAGCTCTACAGACCGAAGAGCGCAACGGAAAGTGCGAAGGCTCCTGCTGTTCTGCTCCTGCATGGTTATCAGAACGATCACGAGACATGTGCTGCCTACGCGATCGAACTCTCAAGAAGGGGATACGTCGTTCTGTCTCTCGATGAGTACGGACATGGGTCTACTTCAGCGGGTCTGTTCAACAGAGGCTACGTCAACCACAAGGTCACGGTCAACTACGGAAATGAATCCGAGGCAGACGGGACCTATACGGCGATCGGCGGAGCCAAACGATACAGGCTCATGATGAACTTCTCGAATCTTTCCTTCTTTAACGATTATTACTCAAAGGACAGCGACGGCAACTCCATCATCGATTCCAGCTGCGGAGGAATCGATGCCTACAGGTATCTGTCCGAACTCCCTTACGTAGATAATAAGAAGATGTCCCTAAGCGGTCACTCGATGGGTACCTGGTCCAGCTGGAGCGTAGCTGCAGCTTATTCCGGAACACCGATCGAACCGGTCGCTACCGTACTTCAGTGCGGTGAACTCTTCCGGAACAGCGTTTATGATTCCTCGATCCATTTCAACAATGTCCTTCTGCTGCAGGCGAAGTATGATGAATTCTCCTACTTCCGCGACTATCAGCGTATCGTAAGCGATGAACTGCTGACAAGTCCGCTCCGCAGCGAATTCCTCGGCGTGTCTGCCGCCCAGTCTTCCTGGAACAAGACATTCGGTGATTTTGCGGACGGTTCCGCGAGAAGGATGGAACTGCTCTATACGAACCACCGTCTGACGACCCATCATTCCCAGGGTCTTGCGACTGCATTGGAATGGTTTGATTCCGCGACCGGCCATAAATCTTCTCTGGCCTATGATGATCTTACGGCGATGAATAAAGAGTGGCTCACCCTGGCAGCAATGCTGCTGGTATTGCTGGCGATGTTCCCTCTGATGTCTCTGCTTCTGGAAAAAGATATGTTCGTCTATATCGTTCAGCCGCTTCCGGATGAGATGACGATGAAGAAGAGGGGATCCTGGTGGAAAGGAGCTCTTATAACGATCCTTCTCGCCGGCTTCTCCTTCCCGTTCATGACACAGCTTGGTCATGGTCTGCTGCCGCTTCCGGAAGGGATCTTCCGTATGACGATCGGCAATGGCTTCCTGAGCTGGTATGGCCTTCTGATCCTCATCATGGTGATCACCAACGTCATCGGCAATGCCCGCAGAAAGAAACGCGGTCTGGCAAAAGATACACGTGAGACCGGTCTGGGAAGCGATGAAGTCCACGATCATATCGACTGGCTCCTCTTTGTCAAATCTCTGATCCTGGCGCTCATCCTGACCGGCATGGTCTATCTGGTAAACTGGCTCTTCACGCTGATCTTCGATCTTGATCTGCGTATCATATGGCCTTTCTTCCGGCCGTTCACCGGAGCGCGTTTCCTGCAGTTCCTCGTATATATCCCTATCTTCGCGCTGTTCTACATCATGAACAACTCCAAGATCTTTGCCTCTTTCCGCACCGGTTCTACATACCGTAAGGGCGTCTTCGGATTCATCGGCGACTGGCTCAAGAATTTCTTCCTGATGGCCGGAGGTATCCTGATCATAACGGCGATCGAATACATTCCGTTCTTCCTGGATATCTCTCCGGGTGCCGATCTCCTCTTCGGAAGCACCTTCGGCGGTCCGTTCATGTCGCTTCTGATCCTCTTCCTGCCGCAGATCCTCTTCTTCTCGCTTGTGGGAACGGTCTGCTACCGGAAGACACATAACGTGTATACCGGCGCTCTGGTCATCGCCATCCTGGCCTGCTGGATCGTTACGGGCGGATCATCCATGCTGTAGGAGGAATGAATTATGAAGTATGTTCTCTGCATTGCCGGCATACTGCTGCAGGCTGCTTTCATCTACATCGAGAATAAGAAGGATTTCGTCAAGGCAGTGATCCTCAAGGGATCTGCTTCCTTCTGCTTCGTCCTGATCGGCTATCTCGGACATAAGAACGCCGGCACCGGCTTCAGCAGCCTCATTGTCTACGGCCTCATCATGGGTATGATCGGAGATATCCTTCTCAATCTGCGCCATGTATTCCCGAATCAGGGACAGAAGATCTTCCTTCTGGGGATCCTGATCTTCCTGGTCGGACACATCCTTTATCTGATCGCACTGCTGCCTCTTTCCCCGAATCCGCTTCCGTGGATCATCCTCGGAGCGATACTTGCAGCGATCCTTCTGGCCTACATCTTCAAAACGATGGAGGTCAAAACTGCCTTCAAGATCTTCGGTGTCGTCTATGTCGGAGCCGTCGTCATCATGGCCTTCGTCGCTCTGGGGAATCTGCTGGCTCTTCGCAGTATGGACCGCATCCTGTTCGCGATCGGAGCGCTTGCCTTCATGGCCAGCGATATCATTCTGATATTCAATACTTTCGGCAATTCCAGCAAGCTCTCAATGCGTATCGCCAACCTGTCTCTCTACTATGCGGGGCAGCTGCTGATCGCTTTGAGTCTCTTCCATATCTGATCTTTCACGATCAGGGCTCCTGCTTCGGCAGGGGCTTTTTTACGGTCATGTTTTTTGTCCATCGCCATATCTATACTGATAGTGAAAGATGTCGCCGGGTATGCGACCTGCCTGTATCGGAAAGAATACATAATGGGGATACATGGAGGAAAAAGAATGGAAGATAAAGTGTACTATTACTGGACGATGGAAGAGATCGAAAAGAGACTGAAGAAGATCCGGGAGCAGTTCTACGATCCGATCTGGAAAGAGGACAGCGATATCTATCTCGCCTGGATCGACGACTGTCTGCAGGGGATCCGCAACGAAGATATCACGGCCGCGAAGATACTGGAGAATTATATGAATGTATCGCAGGCCCGTCATGTTCCGGAGATCCTGCAGGAATTTCTGGAAAATCTTCTCATCCAGGAGGTCAAATGCGGAAATGGGAATGCCGCCAATGCCCTGGGAGCTCTCTATTATACCGGACGTATCGGCGAGGAACCGGATTACGAAAGGGCGGAAGAGTACTATCTCAAAGCAGAAGAACTGGGGGACCGTCAGGCGACTGAGAACCTCGGCTACATCTATTACTATGGCCGCACCGGAGAAGCGGACTATGAAAAGGCATACCATCGCTTCGTAAAAGGCGCACTGGACGGTCATGTGATATCTCTGTACAAGATCGGGGATATGTATAAGAACGGCTATTATGTCAAACAGGATCTGAAAGAGGCTTTCTGCATCTACGATCACTGTTATGTACTCATGCAGAATTCAGACGGTCTGTATGCCGACTGCATCGGCGATGTCCATGCCCGTCTAGCCGACTGCTATCTCTACGGAAAGGGAGTCGATGCCGATCCTTTTGCGGCCCTGCATTTTTCTCAGAGTGCCGAGATCGCTCTCCGCTTCAAGAAGAAGACCGGCTCCATGTTTACGGAAGGGACACTCAAATGGGCTCTGGAACTCCAGGAAAAAGCCAGAGAACTCATCGACGCTGAAGACGGTAAGGACCTTCTGATCTGACATGAAGGAATAAGAAAGGCATCTTCCGATGCCTTTTCCTGTCAATGGTTGTAGAAGTCTACGGTTCCGCTCCTCAGATGATAGAACGCAGAGCGTACATCCAGATCCGGAAAACGTCCCCGGAAGGTCTCGCAGATCTTTCTCACGGAGTGTTCCGCATTCCGCATCGCCGCTTTTGAAGCGACGGTCTCATCGCCTATGGCGAGCTGTATCTTTTTGACGATCACGCCCGCATAGCCGTCCGTATGTCCGGATAAGGCTGCCTTAACTGCACCGCAGTTCTCATGCGCGAGGACCAGGATATCCTGTACATGGAGGTGATCCAGCGCATATTCGATGCTGGCAAGCTCACTCTCTCCGATGGTGTTTCCCGCCGTCCGGATCGTAAAGAGATCGCCTAAGGACGCCGAGAAGATCTGCTCGGGAACGACACGCGAATCCGAACAGGTGATCACGACGATGAAGGGATGCTGATGATCGGCCGTCTCCTCTCTTCTCTTCGCTGAAAAAACTCCTGTGCTGCAGTCTGCTGAGACATAGGTCCTGTTTCCTTCTGCCAGTCTTTCAAATGATCTGTTCATAGATAAGCTTCCTTTTCTTCATTGTAATGCAGGAAAGGGGAAATGGTTTCTGAAAAGGTATATTCAATTGTCAAAGAACGTCTTTTCCGGTGGGTTCTTACGTTCATATCTGTCATCTATGCAAACTCTGTCTGTACAGAGGATCTCCTGTGTGACCTCATTATGAAGGAGACATGAAGAAAATTCAAGTGCTATTCTATCGTTTTTTCATCTTTCTTTTCTACCTATGGGAAGGATCCTCTAAATGATCGTTTCCCTCCTATAGAAGGCACTTTTTCGGCTGTACACACGCCCGGCTGTACAGCGGGTCTTCATAGATGCAGCGGTACACACGAAGGGATCAAAATGTTTAAAAAATGGTCTTCGTACCGCAGAAAGACCCTTTACAGTCTGTACAATAAAACTGATCAGAGAAAGGAGTATCGCAATGTCGGGAATCGCTGCATATTATTTCGCCGGAGGTTCCGGCGGCTACATGGGTGCTGACGGTCTCAACGGAGGTGTCGACTTCTATGTCGAACTCTGGGTAGGACACCGTGAAGCCTTTGTCGTCAGCTACGTCACCTATAACTACCGTCCTATGTCTCTCTCCCTGAAGAGCTTCGTTCCGTATGAGCCCTTCGACATGGAGAGAAAGGAGCGCACCATGGCCATCCTCTTTGCCTCCAACCTCTTTGCGGAATGTCCGTCCTTCGAGAAAGTACGGCAGGAATGCGAAGGGGTCGAACGCATCGACTTCAATCTTGGAACCAACGTCCCGGAACACTTTGAAGACCTCTATGAGGAATCGAAGAAAGTGAAACTTCCGGAAAACTTCCATCTCTACTTCGCCAATCTTCAAAGTGTATCTCTCCACCAGGAGGTATGACCTGCAGAAGGGATTTTCCCTTCTTTTTTCTTCGGGATATAATAAAGAAAAAAGGAGTGAAGAAATATGATCGATCCGAATCTTCTGATACATGAATCCGACCGGGCTGCCTTAACGGCTCTTAAAGCGATCCCGGGTTTTACTCAGGTCACCAAGACCTTTATGAAAGAATGGAATGAGAAGCAGTACCGCATCCTGAATATGTCGGGAAGGGTACGTATCAGTGAAAAACAATTGCCGAAATACTGGCATATGCTGGAGGAGGTCGCCGGGAAACTAGAGATCGAGACTCCGGACCTCTACCTCGAACAGAACGTCTATCCGAATGCCTACACATACGGCGAGAACGAACCGTTCATCGTGATCACCTCCGGTCTTCTGGATGTCCTTCCGGATGAACTCATCCCTACGGTGCTGGCACATGAATGCGGACACATCCTCTGTCATCACGTCCTCTACCGCACGATCGGTTCCGTCATCATGAGCGGAGCTCTGGGAGGTCTTTCCGTTCTCACCGCCGGACTGGGTTCGCTTCTGAGTGTTCCTCTGCAGATGGCTTTTGCCTACTGGATGAGATGCAGCGAATTCTCAGCCGACCGTGTCGCGGTACTGGCAGACGGAGGCTCCGACAAGATGGTCGAAGTATGCATGCGTCTGGCCGGCTATTCGAAATTCATCGACGATGAAGCCAGCCGCGAGGAATTCATGAAGCAGGCACTCGAATACAAGGAATACATCGGCGACAGCGCCGTCAACCGTTCGATGGAATTCATGATCCTCTCTAGACAGTCTCATCCGCTGACTGCTGTCCGTGCCTATGAAGCAGATGCCTGGAGGCATTCCGACGCTTTCCAAAACCTCGTGACCTTCCTCGAAGAAGAAAAGAACGGCACCCCTCATACCCTGATCCCATTAGATAAAGACGCCCGCTCCTTCATCGGAAGGAATGCGGATACGGTCGAACAGGAGCTGAGAGAACTCGGTCTCACAGACATCCGTAAGAACCGCTCGATCGAGAAGAAGAATGCCGGCAGGGGAGATATCCTCCGCTTCAGTATCGACGGAAAAGACGACTTCAAGGAATGCAGCTGGTTCACCAAGGACAGCTGTGTCGAGCTCGATTACTATCAGCCGCTCAGCGAGGAAGAGGAAAGGGCCTTCCATCCGAATGAGATCCGCATGCCGCAGAGCGAACGCTACTATGCCGGCAAAGACTATAAAGATGTCTATATCGCTCTGTCTCAGCTGGGTTTCCACAGCATCCAGGTCGAACAGGTCGCTGACCTGAGAAGCACCTTCTTCACTAAGGAGAATTCCGTCATCCGCGTCCTCATCGGCGGCAAGACTTTCGACAAGGGAGAATGGTACGATCCGGAGGCACCGATCCTCATCACTTACCACGCAATGATCAGAAACTAGGTCTCGATTGAGACCTTTTCTTTTTCCGGTGTCTTTTTACTGGAAGAGAAGAGAAAAATATGCTATGTTTGAGAACGTAATATGAAAAATACGTCTGAAAACAAAGTAAAAGCAGTAGTGATGGATATCGACGGTACGATCTGCGGTGTCGATCATGTGATCACACAGGAGACGAGAGACGTTCTCAATGAGCTCCACAGAAGAGGGATACGGACCGGACTGGCTTCCGGAAGACCGATCTCGGCGATCACTTCCTGTTATGAAGAATGGGGACTGGAAGCGCCTTTTGATTTCTATATCGGGATGAATGGTGCGATGCTGGAAGATTCGGAGACCGGTTTTCATTACGATATCGGACTGATGGATGTCGATGAAGCGAAAGAAGTGCTCGATCACATGTCTTCTCTGGACCTGCCTGCCAGTATCTACTGCGATGATGATGTCAATTACCTGATGGGAATGAACGATCTCATCCGTGCTTCCGTAAAGAGAAATGCCGGAAATTCCCGCTTTGCGGAGATTTCTTCTCTGGATGATATCAGAGACCGGAAGATCTATAGGATCCTGTTCCGTGTCGATGCCGATAAACTGGATGGAGTCGTCGAATATGTCAAAGTGCATCCGTTCAAGAACCACAGCGGTTTCCGTACCCAGATCATCTGCTACGAAGTGATGAAGAAGGGGATCGACAAGGGTGCTGCCCTGAAAAAATACTGCGAGGAACACGGTTTCTCTGCCGATGAGGTCTATGCCTTCGGCGATACTTCCAACGATATCGAGATGCTGAAATACGGACACGGTGTCTGTCTCTGCGACGGGACGAAGGATGCCCTGGAGGCTGCAGAATACACCACGGAATATCCCTGCCACGACAGCGGTATGGCCCGTTTCATAAGAAAACACATCCTGGAGGAAGAAAGATGAAGACGGTGTTCTTCGACATCGACGGTACGCTCATCGACCTGCTGAGAGGACTCAAGGAACCGAGCGAAAAGACGAAGTATGCCTTCCGGGAACTGAAGAAGAATGCCCGTACGATCATCGCTTCGGGAAGGATGCTGGGGATGCTGCCGCAGGGGATCGTCGATCTTCAGGCGGACGGCTATCTTATGTGTAACGGTTCCTTTCTGCAGCTAGACGGGAAGACCTTCTTCAATTACGGACTGGAAGAACATTATATCCGGGAGATCGTCGATTACTGCGACAGCCACAACAGTGTCTATTATGTAGAATCGGCCTTCCGTGTCTATACCAACGGGATCGGACATCCGGTCCACGAATATTTCTGCGAACTCTTTGAAGATGATACGGAATATACTCCGTATGAAGACAGAGATCCGGAAGAAGTCATCAATATGCTGTCGATCGCCTTCGATACTACGGATACGATGGAGGACTTCATAAAGATCTTCTCAAAGGACCTCGATGTCCGCTATCAGTTCGAGGGGATGGCCTATGTGGATGTCAATATCCGCGGCATCAACAAAGGCATCGGGATACGCCGTTATTGTGAACTGACGGGTACTCCGGTCGAAGATGTCTACGTATTCGGAGATTCCTTCAATGATCTGGAGATGATGGAGGAAGCCGGAACGGGGATCGCGATGGGAAATGCCGTAGAAGAAGTGAAAAACAGAGCTGATGAAGTAACGGAAGACGTACTGGAGGACGGTGTATACCACGCGCTCCTGCGTCACGGGCTCATAAGACCGATGGAGGAATAAAGGAGAACACTATGGAACCGATCATGAAGATCAGCAGACATCAGGAGGATTTCTTTCGGGAAAGACCGGAATCGTTTCAGAATGAATTTGACCGCTATGGGAAACTCGCTTTAGTCGATGCTTACGGGCTCATCTTCGATGAAGAAAAAGCGCCGATCCTCTTTGTCCGTCATGGCAATATGAACGGCTACCGTTTCGGCGGTTTCCTGAGACTGAATGAGGACCCGACAGGTGTACAGACCTATCTGCACGGGGATGATATGATGCAGAAAGGCGGTACGGAAGTATTCCGTCAGCTCTCAAGCGATCCGTGGATCTACGGATATGGTAGTAAAGAGCCGTTCTCCGAATACCGCTACTATGATATCGACAAGAAACTCTACGGCACCTGGAAAGAAGGAGACTTCTTCGATGTGACGGCCGAACCGTTCCCGTACTGTGTGATACAGAGGATGGGAAAGACAGCCAACTTCTGCGAAGCCATACAGCCGGCTATCGTCCGGGGCACCTATGAAGGAAAACCGGTCGAATTCCTGGGAAGCTTCGATAAAGTCTATATGCCGGCAGAGGAACAGAAGGACATCGGTTCGACGATGGCTTACATCCTCGTCCTCGATCACGGAATAAGAGAAGATGGAAGAAAGGAATCCTTCGTCGTCTTCATCAATGAAAAGGGAGAGTCCATGGGTCTCTACTATCTGGAAGGAGAAGAACCGGTCGTATCCGAAGATGTGAAGATGGAGACGGAATGGTTCCATCAGCCGTATGTGAATGACGGTACGCTGATGTACAAGGATGCGGTATTCCATATCGGAAACAAGGTCATCCACTTCGAAGGAAAATGGGGGACCAAAGGCATCACACCTCGTCCACGCTATGAGAAACACGGACAGTCCCAGATCTTCGGTACCTGGTATGAAGGAGACACTCCGTATAAACATAAGATGTTCACCTGTTTCCATGAGAACATGGAAGCCTTCGATTATAAATTCGCCAAATTAGGCTACAAGATCATCGATTAAGAAGAAAGGATATCCCCGGGGATATCCTTTTAACGTATAGCCAGTTCCTGCACGTGGCCGTCTTTCAGTCTCATGCAGTCTTCTTTGTATATCAGCAGATAAGCTTTTCCGGTCGGTTCCGGATCTTCCCATTCCAGGACATTGCAGGCAGCTTCACCGACATCCTCGATCTCCAATAGAGAATCGAAATGAGTGACTTTAAAGACATTCTCCTGATTCAAAGGAAGGCCGTAGTCGGTAAAGAATCCTTCCAGCATCGGGGTCCTCGTAGAGGCCGGACACAAGGCATTGACCCGTATCCCGTATTCCCTGAGTTCCCGGTCCATCGATTCATTGAGTTCATACTGCGCCCATTTGGAGGCATCGTAGGCCTGTTCGGAACGGCTCGGACGGTAGAGTTCCCGCTTCAGATGATTGGTGACGATATTGAGGATGGCTCCGCTTTTTCTCTCCGCCATCTGCATAGCAGCTTTCTTCGTACAGAGATAGGTGCCTCTGGCATTGACGGCCATCTGTTTATCAAATACCTCAAGAGCTTCCTCGTACGTTCCTTTCAGATAGGAATTGGCGATGAAGATCCCGGCATTGTTGACGAGGATATCGACAGGATCTTCTTTCAGGATCTCATCGAACACTTTATAGATCTCTTCCGGATCTCCGACATCGCAGTGCAGTGCATACGCTTCCGCATACTGTCTCAACTCTTCTTCCGTCTTCTTATTCTCTTCATCATCGATATCCAGCAGATAGACTTTGACGCCTCTTTTTGTCAGGCAGAGCGCTATTCCTTTGCCGATACCTTTGGCAGCACCGGTAACGACAGCTGTCTTTCCTTTTTCCAGTTTCA
This sequence comes from Erysipelotrichaceae bacterium, assembly GCA_045544415.1. Lineage (GTDB taxonomy): Bacteria > Bacillota_I > Bacilli_A > Erysipelotrichales > Erysipelotrichaceae > Colivicinus. The sequence continues at coordinate 19,801 of JAZPYW010000108.1, read as the reverse complement.
TCTTTTTCTCCTTAGATCTCATCATTTATATAATAATGAAAGCGTTTGACATTTCTCAAATTTTTCAATATCATGTAAATGGTATTAGGGTTGTTACTCCTCGGGAGGCTTGTCCTAAACGCATTTATTGGAAGATGTGTTTACTGCGAGTTCTTTTGGGGAGTTTTTCTTATCTGAGGGGATTGGATGAAAGTCATCAAAAACATCAATAACAACGTAGCGATCTGTGAAGATTCTGCCGGAAATGAGGTAGTTGCTTTCGCCAAGGGCATCGGCTTCAAAAAACCTCCGTACGATATCGACATCAAGGATATCGAGAGGACTTTTTATCATGTCGATAAACGCTATCTGGACCTGATGGAGAATGCGGATGAAAAGGTCGTCGATGTAGCGATGGCCATCCGGGATAAAGCTATGGAAGCCGGACTCTTCACCGGCAGCAACCTGATGTTCTCATTGATCGATCATATCTCCTTTGCGATCGAGAGACAGCAGAAAGGCATACAGTTCACATTGCCGATCAAGGATGATATCCGCTTCAAGTTCCCGGAAGAGATGGAGATCGGGAAATACGGTCTGGAACTGATCCGGAAGAAACTGGGTGTGCAGATGCCGAACGATGAAGCCTGCTATATCGCCCTCAACATCGTCAATTCCGAGACGGAAGCTTCCAACAGACAGGAGAGGGAACTCAGGACCATCGAAGAGATCACCGAGATGATCTCTGATGATATGGGCATCGAGATCAGCCGGGAGAGCATCAATTACTCCCGCTTCGCCTCGCATATGCATTATCTGTTAAAGAAGACGCAGTTCAATAAAGAAGAGAATTACCCGGATCTGCTGAATACGATGAAGGCGGCAAATCCGGCAGCGTATGACTGTGCTCTTCATATCCGGGGATACCTCGAGGAACAGGGATATGGAGACCTGACCGGGGATGAAGTACTCTTTCTGACACTGCATGTAACGAGACTCTGCCAGAGAGAAAGCGAATAGGCCATTACAGGGATACCTGTAACTTATACATTGAAAGGGGAAAATTATGGCAAACTACAAAGCATTGATCGACGGTATCGTCGAATGCCTGGGCGGGGCAGAAAACATTTCTTCCTGCTACCACTGTGCTACCAGACTTCGTTTTGAATTAAAAGACTGGGGTCTCGTCAAGAATGACGCATTAGACAAAGTCAAAGGCGTCCTCGGAAAGAGTGTTGCCGGTTCTCAGCTCCAGCTGATCATCGGTCCGGGAGTTGCAGAAGTCTATGATGAACTCTGCGATACCTACCACATCGCCAAGCAGGCTGCTGTCGATGAAGTTCTCGACACGAAGGGGGCACTCACCTTCCGTAAAGTCCTCAACAACATCGTCACAGCGATCGCCGACAGCTTCATTCCGATCATTCCGGCTATCGTCGCTTCTTCCTTCATCAGCTTGATCCCGACCCTCTTCGGTCCGACGATGCTGAATGTCTTATCTGCGGAATCCGACCTCTACAGACTCTTCACATTCGTCGGTAACGTCGGATTCTACTTCCTGCCGGTATTCATGGGTATGACCGCTGCCAAGAAGTTCAACTGTTCTCCGGTACTCGGTGTCTTCATCGGTGCGATGATGCTGCATCCGACGCTCATCGAGATCGTCAATTCCGGTGTTCCGTTCAAAGTATACGGTATCCCGATGACCGCCGTTTCCTACGCTTCTTCCACGATCCCGGCATTACTGTCCGTCTGGATCATGTCCTATGTTGAGAAGTTCATCCACAAGCACATCCCGAATGCGTTGAGAATGGTCTTCGTTCCGCTCTTGACGATCCTGATCATGATCCCGATCGTCCTCTGTGTCGTCGGTCCGTTAGGTACGCTCATCGGTAATGTCTTAGCGGGTGTCTTTGTCAAGATCGGTTCCCTCGGCCGTATCCCGGCTATCCTGATGGGTACGATCATCGGCGGTATCTTTATCTTTGCCATCATGTTCGGTATGCACATCCCGCTGTTCATGATCGCCTTAGGCATCATGGCGGAAAACGGCGGTGTCGATTTCCTCATCCTTCCGGGTATGATGACTTCCGTCTTTGGTCTTCTCGGTATGGAGATCGGTGCTTTATTAAAGGCTAAGGATCCGGAAAACAGAGCCTTAGTTGCTTCCTACTTAGTCACTCACGCCATTGGCGGTATCACGGAACCGGCTCTCTTCGGTGTCGGTATCCGCTACAAGAAGCCGATCATCATGTCCTGTATCGGTGCTGCTGCAGGTTCCCTGTTCCTGGGTCTCACTCATACCGGTGAATACACGATCGTCGCTTCCAGTAACCTGATGGCTGTCATGGCTTTTGCCGGCGGTCCTACTTCCAACTTCATCACCGGTCTGATCGGTCTGGGCATCGCAGTCGTCGTAGCTGCGGTTCTGACTTACCTCTTCGGTTTCAAGGACGTCAAAGATTTCTAATCGCTGTAATACAAGGGATGGCTTGTGACCTGTACAGGTCATCCCTTTTTTCTTTCTCATAAAAGGAGGAACATCTTATGAGTTTTCCAAAAGGTTTCTACTGGGGCGGTGCGACTGCTTCCAATCAGTGTGAAGGTGCCTGGAACCTCGACGGCAAGGGAGAATCCTGTGCCGATCATTTCACTTCCGGTACCAAAGACAGACCGCGTATCTTTACGCCGGAGATCAGAGAAGGATACAGCTATCCTTCCCATGACGGGATCGATCATTATGGACGCTATGAAGAAGACATCCGTCTTTTTGCGGAGATGGGTTTCAAGATGTACCGTATGTCCATCAACTGGACGAGGATCTTCCCGAATGGAGATGATGAAGTCCCGAATCAGAAAGGACTCGATCATTACCGCAAAGTATTTGAATTATGCAAGGAACTGAACATCGAACCGCTGGTCACCATGTCCCACTATGAGTTCCCGTACGGACTCACGAAGAAGTGGAACGGCTGGGAAGACCGCAGAACTATCGACTGTTTCGTAAAATACACGACGACCATCATGAAGGAATATAAAGGCCTGGTAAAATACTGGCTGACCTTCAATGAGATCAATATCTCCCTCTTCGGATCGGGGGATACGCTTTCTTTAGGCATGATGCCGGAATCGGAAGTATTCGATGTGATGAAGACGGGAGAGGGAAATGCCGACTCCTGGAGCAGACGTCTTACGGCGCTGCACAATCAGCTCGTCGCTTCCGCAAAGACGGTCATCGAAGGAAGAAAGATCGATCCGGAATTCCGTTTCGGCTGTATGATCGCCGGAGTCATGACGTATCCGTACTCCTGCCGTCCGCTTGATGCCTATTCGGCCTGGTATAAGAACGAAGTATACGACTTCTACTGCGGCGATGTGCAGATGAAGGGCGAATACAATCCGTTTGCGGCCAAGTTCTGGGAAGAACATGACGCAACGGTCCTGATGAAGGAAGAAGATGCGGAGACCTTGAAAGAAGGTACCGTAGACTTCTATTCCTTCTCCTACTACATGTCCATGTGTTCGGCGACCGATCCGGAACTGACGAAGAGCGCCGGCAATATGATCTCCGGAGTACGCAATCCGTATCTGGAAGCTTCTGAATGGGGCTGGCAGATCGATCCGGAAGGCATGCGTACCTACATCGATATGGTCTACTCCCGCTACGGCAAACCGATCATGGTGGTAGAGAACGGCTTAGGTGCTGTCGATACTGTTGAAGAAGACGGTTCCATCCACGATCCATACCGCATCGATTATCTCAGAAGACACATCGAAGAGATGGAGAAGGCCATTGACGACGGTGCTGATGTCATCGCCTATACGGCCTGGGGCTGCATCGACCTCGTCTCCGCTTCTACCGGCGAGATGAAGAAGAGATACGGTTTCGTCTACGTCGATAAGAAGGACGACGGAACAGGCACGATGGCCCGCTCCAAGAAGGATTCCTTCTACTGGTATAAACACGTCATCGAAACGAATGGAGAGGAGCTCTGATATGGCAAAAGAAGTATTTTTCAAGAATGAACTGAATGACGGCTACTTTGAGGAAAAGGAGATCACCGAAGATCTCTTCACCCTGCACCCGTCTGTATTCCATAACGAAAGAGACGATGATGCCAAGATCGCCTTATGCGATCCGTTCGGCTGTCTCTATATTGAAGGAGAAGAAAAACCGCGCTATTTCATGCGTCATGCGCTGATCGATATGTACCGTTTCGGCGGTGTCATCGAACTGGGTGACGGACCGTTTGACGTCCAGAAGAGCGGCGATACGGAAGATTTCCACCAGAGAGGGGAGATCACCGATACCTACCGCAAGAGAGAAGATGAGAACGGCGAATTCGTCTACGGTTTCGGAACGGAAGAACCGTATTCGAAGTACCGTTTCTACAAGGACCATGCGACCTTCGAAGAAGGAAGAGATGTCCTGAAACTCAGAGCGGATTATATCTCCGATGCGATCATCGATCATCAGTGCGCCTTCGGCAATCTGCCGGAGATCTTCTTCCCGGCAAAGTTCACGGGAACCTACCGGGGAAAGAGTGTCGTCGGCTTAGGCCACTATGCGATGAACTATCAGCTTTCCCACAAACATGAGAACATCCTCTCTTCCCTCGGCTATATCTCCCTCACCGTCATGGGTGTACGGGAAGACGGAAGACTGGAGATGGCCTTCATCGCGATGGATCAGACCGGTACGGCCGGAGCCTACTACAAGCTCGAAGGAGAACCGCTGATCACGACTCAGGAAGTATCGATGGAAGCCGACTGGTACCGTCTGCCGTATGTCGACGACGGAACCTGCGTCTTCAAGGATGCGATCTTCCGCTTTGCGGGAAAAGAGATACATTTCGAAGGAAAATGGGGCACCAAAGGTGTCACCCCTGTACCGCGTATCGAAAAGCACGGCCAGTCCCAGATCCTGGGTACCTGGTATGAAGGAAAGACTCCGTACAAACACACTCTTTCCATGACCTTCTCGGAGAACATGGAAGCTTATGAAGATAAATTAAAAGCCATGGGCTTTGATGTAAAGGATGCCGAATGAAAAAAGAGATATTATTCGAACATAAAGAAGGACCGGTCCTCTTCGCGGATACGAAAGAACTGAAGACCGAAGATCTGGTCGTACCGGCACCGGAAGTATTCAATACGGCCTATGACGGGAAAGCCGTTCTGTCCTTATGCGATTTTATCGGCATGATCTTCCCGAACGGAGATGTGAATCAGAAACCGATGCTGTATATACGGCATACGGATATGCTGAAGAAACAGTTCCGTTTCGGCAATCTCCTGGAACTGGGAGATGACTGGCTGGATGTCCAGAAAGGTGTTTATCACGTAGAGGAGATCGGTCAGGGAGGTTCTTCGATCACGGAATACCATCAGATCGATGAGAAACATTTCGGCTATGAAGGCATCGACCCTCATGCAGAATACATCTTCAGCGAGAAGAGATTTACGGTAAAGGAAGGTTCCTTCATGGAACTCAACTACGAGACCTGGCCGAGAGCCATCGTCGAACATGAATCCATGTACAACAACGTCTCGACGATCATCCAGGCAGGATCCATCATGGGTACCTATGAAAACAGGCCTTGTCTGGGTCTTGGCGAACACGACCGTCTCTTCATCCCTTCCGAAGTCCACGGCTTCGACGGCATCACCAATGCCTTCGGCTACTTCTATATGAATATGATGGGCATAAGGGAAGAAGATGGAAGAAGGGAACAGGCGCTCATATCGATCGACCCGTTCCACGGCAAGAACTTCTGCTACTACTATATCGACGGAGAGACTCCGATCTTTACCGATAAGGTATCGATGGAGACAGAATGGAAGAAGCTGCCGTATGTCGATGACGGTACCTGTGTCTATAAGGATGCGATCTTCCGTTTCGGAGGAAAGGAATTCCACTTCGAAGGAAAATGGGGAACGAAGGGATTCACGATCAGGCCGAGAGTTGAAAAGCACGGCCAGTCGCAGATCTTCGGTACCTGGTATGAAGGAAAGACTCCGTACAAGCACAGACTGTATATGACGTTCGGCGAGAATATGGAAGCCTACGACTATAAACTGAAAGAATTAGGATTTGATGTAGAAGAATGATCATGAAAAAGGATCATTACCTGAAGATCGTCACGGAGTATCTGCCGGATTATCTGGAGACCGCTCCGAAGACGTTCGATAACGATGCGGACGGACACGCAAAACTCTGCCTCAACGATATGTGGGGATCGCTTTACTTCGAAGGAAGAGAAGATGAGAAACCGGTCATGTTTTTCCGGCATTCCAATCCGGCTTCCTACCGTTTCGGAGGCATCGTTGAACTGGGTGATGATCCTTTCTCTCCTCAGAAGGGAGGCTATCACCACGATGACCTCGCTCAGAAAGATACGAAGACGACTGCTTATGAGAAACTCTCCGATGATCCGCTGACCTACGGGATCTCTTCGAAGGAACCGTTCTCCGCGTATCGTTTCTATACCGATCATGCGGAATTCAAAGAAGGAAGCGTACTGGAACTGAAGGCGACACCGTTCCCGATCACGATCGAAGACCACGGGACGATGTATCCGCCATTGGTGCAGTTCGCTCAGCCGTGTCTATTAGAAGGCGTCTATGAAGGAAAGAAGGTCCACGGCATCGGATCGTATGACCGCTGCTATATGCCTCAGACCATCACCCATGCCTTCGGCGAGAACCTGGGCTACGTCTCTTCGATGGGTTCCGGGATAAGGGAAGACGGAAGAAAAGAATTATGTATCGCCTGCAAGGACCATAAAGGCATCTCGGTCGGTGTCTACTGGCTCGAAGGAGAAGAACCGGTCATCTCCTATGATGTGGAGATGGAAGCGGAATGGAGACACCTTCCATATTGCGACGACGGTACCTGCGGTTATGAGAGCGCTGTATACCGTTTTGCGGATATCGAATTCCATATGGAAGGAAAATGGGGAACGAAGGGTTTCACGAAACATCCGCGCATCGAGAGACACGGACAGTCCCAGGTCTTCGGCACCTGGTATGTCGGCAAGACCCCTTATAAGCACGTATTATCCAATTCCTTCAATGAGAATATGGAAGCCTACGACTATAAACTGAAAGAACTCGGCTATACCGTAAAAGAGGACTGATCATGAAGGAACGAAGCACTTATTTAGAATTCCGTCCTTCCCGAAAGGACGATATGATCGACGGCGTACCGGCAGCCTTTGACAACGAGATCGACGGAAAGGCCCGTATCGCCATGGTCGACCCCTACGGAATGATCTTTCCGTATGGAGATACCGCGAAGAAACCTCTATGGGTCATGAGACATGCGAATACCGATAAGTTCCGTTTCGGTTCGATCTTCTATCCGGGAGACGGCATCTTCGGTCTGCAGGAGGCCCTGCACATGGATGAGATGGCACAGAAGGATACACCGATAGAAGAGGCCTATCATCCGGTATCGGAAGATCCGGTGCTCTACCGCATCGCTTCCCATACGAAGAAGTGCTCGATCGATCACTATGAGAACTGCTGCATCTGGAAAGAAGGAGATTTCCTGGATCTCAAGGGGATCCCGTATCCTTTTGCGATCGTCGATCATGCGGATATCTTCCCGACGCTCTCCCAGTTCATGCAGCCGTGCATCTGGAGCGGATATCTCGACGGAAGACCGGTCATCGGTATGGGAAACTATGACCGCATCTATCTTCCTCAGGCAGGAAAAGACATCGGTGACGATCTCTCCTACATCCTCTCGTATGGCCATGGGATCCGAGAAGACGGAAGACTGGAGACCTATTTGATCTGTCTCCATGCGGACGGATCGAACATCGGTCTCTACTATATCGACGGGAAAGAACCTCTCTTCACCCACGACATGAAGATGGAAACGGTATGGAAGAAACTGCCGTACGTCGATGACGGCACCTGCGCCTATCAGGATGCGATCTTCCATATCGGTCCGAAGACGATACATATGAAGGGTCTCTGGGGCTCCAAGGGCTTTACGCCGTATCCGCGCTATGAGAAGCACGGCCAGTCCGAGACCTACGGCACCTGGTATGAAGGAGATATCGAATACAGACATAAGCTCTATTTCCATACCTGCGAGAATATGGATGCCTATCCGGAAAGACTCAGAGCGCTCGGCTTTGAGGTGGAGGAATAATGAACGATCTGCATATCGAATACCGTAGATTTACCAATGACGATTTCAGCAGTACCCCTTCCTGTTTCAAGGAAGATTTTCCGGAGGATGTCGTGCGCCTCATCCGCCACGACAACTGCGGCATGCTGAAAAGCAACGAAGAAAAACCGCTGTACTACTTCCACAATATGAATGAGACCTCCTCGAGGTGGTCGGCCATCATACGTCTGGGAGAAGGACCTTTCTCTCTGCAGGAAGGCGTACACGGGGAAGACATGGCTCAGGATGATCCGACGATCCCGTACAGTGTATTGAGCGAAGATCCTCTTACTTACGGCATCTATACGACCGAAGGAAGAGAGATGTGCTTCACCTACAATGAAGACGGCTGTACCTGGAAGGAAGGAAAAGACGGTTCCATTCTCGATGTGACAGGAGAATGGTTCCCGTACGGACTCATCTGCCACATGGCTTCGGAATACAACATCCCGTTCATGCATCTGCCGGTGCATCTGAAAGGGACTTATGAAGGAGAACCGATCGAATTTCTCGCCTGTATCGACAGGATCTTCTCCCCTCAGGGAAAAGAGATGGAGATCCTGAAGAATGCGACTTCCTATCTGTCGAGCTACTGCTCGGGGATACGGGATGACGGACGGAGAGAATGGTTCATCGGACTCTGCTGTCACGAGAATGGAAAAGGCCTCGGGATCTACTGGCTCGAAGGAGAAGAGCCGGTGATCAGCGGGGAAGTCACAAATGAAGGTGTATGGGAGAAACTCCCGTATGTCGATGATGGAACGATGGTCTGTGTCGACAATATCTGGAAGTTTGGAGGAAAGACCCTCCATGTGAAAGGATATCGCGGTGCGAAAGGCTTTACCGCCAAACCGCGCTTTGAGAGGCACGGACAGTCGCAGATCTTCGGCTGCTGGTATGAGGGAGATGTCCCATATAAACATAGGATCTGGAATACGTTCTCCGAGAATATGGAAGCGTATGAAGATGATCTGAAGAAAAGGGGATTTAGAGTCAAGGAGGACAAATATGGCGAATAAAGTTACCTTTACGAATACCTCAGGACAGGTCCTGATGGTCGAAGCAGGAAAGAAAGACAATCTGATCGATGTCTATCCGAAGTACTTTCAGAACGGTTTTGATGAAGATCCGAAACTGGGCCTGATCGATGCCTACGGTTCCATGTATGTGGATGGAGATACTTCGAAAAAGCCGGTCACTTATTTCCGTCATGTCGATGTAGCGACCGGGAAGTACCGTATCGGTTCTCTCTTAGAGGCAGGAGATACTTATCTCGATCATCAGAAGGGTGTCCTGCATCATGAGGAACTGGCACTCAGAGGTGATCCGATCACCAATAATTACCATAAGCTCGAAGGAGAAGAACTCCGTTACGGCTTTGACTCCAATGATGCGGAAAAGAAGGTGGAATTCGTCTTCGATGACGATAAGGTATCCATCAAAGAGGGAGACTTCTTTGAAGTGAAGGCCTATCCGTGGCCGGTGACTTTCTATGATCATCAGTCGGTCTATCTCAATTCTTCGACGATCTTCCAGCCGAGCACGTTCTACGGATCTTTAGACGGAAGACCGGTCGTCGGTCTCGGATCGATCGACCGCATGTCGTTCAAGAAGGTAGCCGGAGGATTCTCTTCCGTACCGATGGGCTATATTGCCGTATCCGGTATGGGTATCCGGAAAGACGGCAGAAAGGAATCCGTCTTCGTATCCGCTTCGATGAACTCCGTCGGAAAGACCTTGGCGATCTATTATCTTGAAGGAGAGACGCCGGTCATCTCCGATACCGTCACCGTAGAAGCAGACTGGGTCAAGCTCCCGTATGTCGAGGACGGTACCTGCACCTTCAAGGATATGACGCTCTATATCGGCGATAAGGTCATCCACTATCAGGGAAAATGGGGATCCAAGGGATTCACCCATGAACCGAACATCGCAAAGCACGGACAGTCTCAGATCTTCGGTACCTGGTATGAAGGAGATACTCCGTATGAGCACCGTCTGAGCTATACCTTCTCCGAAAGTATGGAAGCCTATGACCATGTCCTCAAGGATCTCGGCTTCAATGTATTCGATACATTAGACTAGGAGCGTTCATGACATTACGCAAAGATTTTCTCTGGGGCGGCGCAACCGCTGCCAACCAGTTTGAAGGAGCCTGGAACGCAGACGGAAAGGGTGAATCCATTCCGGACCACTGCACCAACGGCTCTCATACCGTTTCCAAGCGCATCACGAAAGACATCGATACAGAGAAATATCTGTATCCGAGCCACGAAGCGATCGACTTCTATCATCACTACAAGGAAGATATCGCCTTATTTGCGGAGATGGGCTTCAAGACCTTCCGTTTCTCCATCGCCTGGACGAGGATCTTCCCGACAGGATTGGAAGAAGAACCGAATGAGAAGGGTCTTGAATTCTACGACGGCGTCATCGATGAACTGCTGAAGTACCATATCGAACCATTGGTGACGATCTCCCATTACGATATGCCGTACCGTTTAGTCGAACTCTACAACGGCTGGGAGGGAAGAGAAGTCATCGACCTCTATATGAAGCTCATCAGGGTGCTCTTCAAAAGATATGACGGCAAGGTGAAGTACTGGCTGACCTTCAATGAGATCAATGCCGGTACGATGAGACTGGGCGGACCTCTCTCACTGGGTACGATACGGGGCTATGACGGCGCCTTCACCGATGTACCGGATGATCCGCAGGTACGCTTCAATGCCCTGCATCATCAGCTATTGGCCAGCGCCTTATGTGTCAGGTATGCCCACGACAACTATCCGTCCTTCAAGATGGGCAACATGATCACGTTCTTAGCTTCCTATCCGCTTACCTGCAATCCGGAAGATATGCTGCTGACACAGAGACACATGCAGATGATCAACTGGTACTGCGGCGATATCCAGGTGAGAGGCCATATCCCGTTCTATGCGAAACGCTACTTTGAAGAAAACAATATTACTCTGGATCTTCAGGACGGCGATCTCGAGATCCTGCAGAACGGTACGATCGATTTCTATACCTTCTCCTACTACATGTCTTCCTGCGAGACGGCTGATCCGAATGCGGCCAAGGTCGGAGGAAACATCATGGGCGGAGCTAAGAATCCGTATCTGAAGGCATCCGACTGGGGCTGGCAGATCGATCCGAAGGGACTGAGATGGGCCCTCAATGAGATCTATGGAAGATACGAGATCCCGTGCATGGTCGTCGAGAACGGCTTAGGTGCCTACGATAAGATCGAAGACGGAAAGATCCACGATTCCTACCGCATCGATTATCTGAAACTGCATATCGAACAGATGAAGGAAGCAGTAAAGGACGGTGTCGATCTGATGGGCTACACTCCATGGGGTTGTATCGACCTCGTCTCCGCTACGACCGGAGAGATGGCCAAGAGATACGGTTTCATCTACGTTGATAAATATGATGACGGTACCGGCACGTTGGAGAGAATGAAGAAAGATTCCTTCGCCTGGTATAAACACGTCATCGAGACGAATGGAGAGGAATTATAAACTATGATCAGAACTTCGTTCGGGATCGAAGTGCGGCCGGTAGAAGATGAGGATCTCGCATTGTCGCCTCCTGTCTTTCAGAATGAGACAGACGGTTATGCGGAACTCCTGCAGTATGCGATCTGGGGAATGCTGTATCCGGAAGGAACAGATGAAAAGCCCCTCGTATTCATGCGCAACATGAACCCTTCTTCCTGGAGATGGTCGGGTATCGTTCATCCGGGAAATACCATCCTGGACCCGCAGAGCGAAGCCCATGTGAGCGATCTGGCTCAGGGCGATGCAGCTACGACCCCATACGAAAAAGTATGCGATGATCCGGTGACCTACCGTATCGAATCGAAAGAACCGTACGCCTTGTTCGAACTGAGAAAAGACGGCGGAAGATATGTGGAAGGAAAGGACGGCTGCATCTGCGATCTGACCTTTACGGCACTCGAGAACAGCCACTTCGAACACCGCAATTCTCCGCGTCATGCGGTCGCTCAGATGACCGGCATCAAGCTCTCCGGTACTTATGAGGGAAGACCTGTACAGGGCATGGGCGGCTATGACCGTACCTGGAGACCGAAGGATGAAGATGCGAAGAAGTCCAATGAAACGGCCTTTGCGTATATCGCTGCCTATCTCGACGGCGAGAGGGAAGACGGAAGATGCGAAGCAGTCTATGCGATGATCTCGACGATCGACGGTTCAAACGGTCACGGCATCGGCCTGTATATGCTGGACGGGGAAGAACCGGTCCTGACCGATGAGATCTATCTGGAGAATGCGAAGTTCGTCCGTCCGGATTATCTGCCTGAGGGAGACGATACCGTACAGCTCGTAAGCGGCGACTGGCGTTTTGCGGAAAAGTATATCCATGTCGACTATAAATGGGGAGGCAAGGGATACTCGGCGACACCGAAATTCGAGAGAAAAGGACAGACGCAGGCATACGGTCCATGGTATGAAGGAAATATTCCCTATAAACACAAAATCTATTACAATATAACTGAAGTCATGGGTGCTTACGTAGATAATATCCGCAAAATGGGGTTTGAAGTAAGCGATCCGAGAGAGAAATAGTCAAGGAGGAAAATATGGGGTTATTTGACATTTTCAAGAAAAAAGAAGAAGCAGTTCTCGAACCGTTTGATGTTGCCGATGATAAGATCGTAGCTATTGCCGACGGCAAGCTGATCGACATCAAGACAGTAGGTGATCCGGTCTTTGCGGAAGAGATGATGGGCAGATCCACCGCTCTTACATTTGAAGGAGACAAAGTCGTTCTCTGTTCTCCGGCCAATGGTACTTTAGGTGTTCTTTTCCCTACAGGACACGCTTTCGGTATCGCCATGAATGACGGCACAGAGATCCTAGTACACTGCGGTGTCAACACCGTCAATGCCAACGGCGACGGTTTCCGTCTGCTGAAGAAGGCTCAGGGCGATGCGGTCAAAGCCGGTGATCCGATCGTCGAAGTCGACCTGAAGAAGCTCAGACAGAACTATGAGATGTCCACGATGATCATTCTGACAGCCAATCCGAAAGACCTCGTCTTCCGTGCTCCTGGAGATGTCAAGCGCGGGGATGATATCCTCGGATGAGCATATATAAAAAGCCGAAACTTATTGCAGCCGATATAGACGGGACGATCGCGAATGACGCACATGTCCTGTCGGAACATACCAGAGAAGTCTATGAGGAGCTTCATCGCCGAGGCATCCTTTTAGGTATCGCCTCGGGAAGACCTCTGGAAAAATGGATGATCAAAAAGTATGAAGACTGGGGTCTTTCCTTTGATTTCGACTTCATCATCGGACTCAACGGAGGACAGATCTGGGAGAAGGAAGAAGACCGCGTAGAGAGTTTCTCGATCCTGAAGAAAGAGACCGTGAAGAAGATCTGCGATATCATGTCCGTCTTTCAGGGACGCCTGACTCTACAGGTATACAAGAACGGAAAGGTGCAGTGTGAAAAGATCGATGATCTTACGGAAGCGTCTGCAGCCAGGAATATGTTCGATCTGGAAGTCGTACCATTGGAAGTGATGACTATGGATGATCAGCTCAAGCTGATGTACCGGGGAGATGAAGAAACGATCGCAGAAGCAGCGGAATATGCGAAGCAGTTCCACTGTAAAGAATTCCATTCCTTCAAGACACAGACGACGATGCTGGAATTCCAGGAACCCGGAGCCGATAAAGGAAAGACATTGAAGAGGTATTGCGAGAAACATCATATCTCTCTGGAAGATGTATGGGCCTTCGGGGATATGACCAACGACAACGGTCTGCTGGAGACAGCCGGATTCGGTGTCTGCATGAAGAACGGCACTCCCGATACGAAGGCAGCTGCCGATGTGATCACGGAATACACCAACGAGGAAGACGGTTTCGCAAGATTCATCGAGACATATCTGTTCGATAAACAATGACATAAGAGATCCTGAAAAGGATCTTTTTATATGACGTATATAGAGTATATCGAGTACTCGATATTTTTTTTGTCGAGTACTCGACAAATCTGTATCGAGCGGTTACAATATTGTCGAGAGGAGGCTGTCTATGTCTGTTCCTGTAAATATCCGTGATCTCATCAACCGTCAGATCGTAGAATCCAACCGTGTCGAATTCAAAAGCGGTTTCAATCCGGATGCCGTCATTCGCAGTATCTGTGCCTTTGCGAACGATATCGACAATACCGGAGGCGGCTATATCATTCTCGGAGTAGAAGAAGAAAACGGTACCGTAAAGTATCCGATCAGGGGGATCGAACAGAAAGAAATCGATATGATCCTCAAGAAACTCAGGGAATACTGTCATCACATAGAACCTCTATATGAACCGGTCGCAGAACCGGTGTTGTATGAAGGAGTCTACGTGATCGTGATCTGGATCTCCGGAGGATTCGGCAGACCGTATAAAGCGCCGAGATATGTCACGAAAAAAGGGTCGGAAAAGCAGTACTATATCCGTAAATTCTCCAGCAGCGTGATCGCTTCAAGAGATGAAGAAAAAGAGCTGTTTTACGTTTCCGGAAACGTTCCTTTTGACGACCGCCCGAATCTGGCAGCTGAGATGGAAGATCTTGATATAGGACTTCTGAGAGCACATCTGAAAGAGACGAACAGCGCCCTCTATGAACCGTCTTTGAATATGAGTCTCTATGACATCGCTGAGAGTATGCAGCTGATCGAAGGACCTGCAGAGAATAAGAGACCGAGGAATGTCGGGATCCTGATGTTTTCGGAAAAGATCAGCAGGTATTTCCGTTATGCCCGTATCGAATTTGTCGATATACCGGATGAAACGGGAACGGATATGATCGAGAAGGTATTCCAGGGACCGATACAGAGGCAATTGAAAGACGCACTGGCATTTATAAAGAATTATGTGATACAGGAAAAGATCATCAAAGTAAAGGACCGACCGGAAGCGATACGTATCTTCAATTATCCTTTCCGGGCCATAGAAGAAATACTGTCGAATGCAGTCTATCATAAGTCCTATCAGATCAATGAACCGATCACCGTACGTCTGGAGAAAGACCGTCTCATCATAACGAGTCACCCGGGTTTCGACCGCAGCATCACCGATCAGAAGATCGCCGCAGGAGACCTTAGAGCGAATATCTACCGCAACAGGAGGATCGGAGACTTTCTGAAGGAACTGCGTCTCATCGAAGGAAGAAATACCGGTTTTCCAATGGTGAGAAAGGCTTTGGAGGAGAACGGTTCAGACCCGTTCGAGATCGAGATGGATCCGGAAAGAAGTTATCTATCGATCACTCTTCCTGTACATAAGGATTTCAGGAAAGAAACTATAAAAAATAAAGAAAACGAGTATGATAAAAAAATACTCAGAATTATAGAAAATAACCCATTGACTTTAACGGAGATCTCCCGGGCAATGGGATATAGATCGATATCGGCGAAACTGTCGGAAGCTGTACGTTCGCTGGCGGATCGGGGAATGATCGCCCGGGACTTCTCGGATAACCGGTCTGTACGCTACGAATATATCAAACACTAAAAACGGAAGGTCTTTCCTTCCGTCTGTTTATCTTCTTCTGAGCTGATCGAGCTGAGGCAGTATCTCATCCAGTACCTCTTTATAGGCACAGTATCCTTCTTCCAGGTAGCAGACGTTCTGTCTGCGGCAGCCTCCGTTGCAGATATAGAGATACGGACAGGACGTGCATGGTGCCTTTCGGCATTCGCTTCCTTCCAGGAACTTTCTTCCTCTGTCGCTCTCTGCCATCTCTTTGAGGGAAAGGTCTTTCAGATTGCCCAGACAGTATTCATCGAGACAGTAGAAGTCGCAGGGGTAGACATCTCCGTTTCCTTCGATGACATACTGGATGACACACTTTCCGATCATGCCGCACTGATACGGAGGATATCCTTCCAGAATGCCCGTGAGATGCTCAAAGAGGTTCACATTGACGAATTTTCCCTTTAATAAAGCACTCTTCCATTCCTTGAAAAACTCTTTGTAGAAGGACGCATAGAGCCTCGGCGACAGAGCGATATCGCTGTCTTTCTCCTCCAGCCCCGGCAAGCACGGTATGAGCTGGAGATACTCGAAACGATGTTCCAGGACCCAGTTCAATAAGGCCTTCGGATGCTTGGCCAGATCGGCAGTGACTACGGTCAGGATATTGAAATCGACTCCTGCTTTCTTCAGCATATCGATCCCGCTCAGTACTTTATAGTAGACGCCTCTTTTGGATACATCATAGCGGAAATGGTCCATGTTCGTCTGATAGCCGTCGATACTGACACCGATCAGGAAGTGATATTTCTTAAATAATGAGACCCATTCCTCATTCAATAAGGTCGCATTGGTCTGCAGGAAATAGTTCACTTTGACCTTCGGATACTCTTCCATCTTCTTTGTGAAATGAGTGAACCATTCTACCCCGGCTACGGTCGGTTCTCCGCCCTGAAAAGCGATATTGGCCGTTCCTTCTTCCTCCAGATATTCGGCGATCCTCCGGATCAGAAGATCGCTGTCTTCTTCATTCATGACTCCGGTAGAAGGTACATCCCGATTCGCTGCGACATCATGGTAAAAACAGTATCTGCAGCGCAGATTGCAGAGAGACGATGCCGGTTTGATGAGTACATTCAGATTCTTCATAGTTCATCCTCATTGTAGCACAACTCTTTCAGTGCTCCGAACATCGGCGGCTGACAAGATGAAAGGTACCGGTAAGAAATTGACATAGTATATACATATATATATACTTTAGGAAAAGGAGGAATGTTTATGGAAACTGCGAGAATATTTTCAAATGGAGGCTCTCAGGCTGTCCGTCTGCCTAAAAACTGCCGTTTTGAGGAAGATGAAGTATATGTAAACAAGATCGGGAAAGTTGTCATTCTGATGCCGAAAAGCGATCCTTGGAGTTCTATCATGCTTGGACTGTCTCTGTTTACCGATGACTATATGAGCGGGGTAGAAGATCTCCCGGTCGAAGAAAGAGAGATCTTATGAGATACATGCTGGACACGAATATCATCGTTTATGCAAAAAACGCAAGGCCGGATCATGTACTGCATAGATTTCAGGAATACGATCCTAACGATCTTTGCATCTCTTCGATCGCTTTAGCAGAATTGGAATATGGAGCATGTAACAGTTCAAGGCCGGAACAGAATCGTCTGGCGCTTATGGTATTTCTTTCTGACATCGATGTTCTTCCTTTTGACGCAGATGCCGCAAGAGAATACGGAAAGATCCGTTACGAACTGAAAAAAGAAGGGAAGCTGATCGGCGCAAACGATCTTCTGATCGCAGCTCATGCGAAGAGCCTCGGATGCACTCTGATCACAAACAACACCGCTGAATTCGAAAGAGTAGAAGGCCTTCGGCTGGAGAACCGGGTATGAAGAAAGGAGGCTCTTGTCTTATTACAGCTGCTTAATGTCTGAAATGCAATCTATTATGTCAAAATGGGATAAACTGCCGGGACGGATCTTAAGTTTATCGAATGATCTCAGATATGATGAGCTTAAAAGAGTCCTCGAATTCTACGGATATGTGGAGAATGGTCCTAAAGGAGGAAGAAAAAGATGAAGTCATTAACTGAATATATGAGGCTTCCCTACAGGATGGAGATCGTCCCGGATCCTGACGAAGGGGGATTCGTCATTTCGTTTCCCGAGCTTCCCGGATGTATGACTTATGGAGACACATTGGAAGATGCCCTGCACAATGCAGAAGACGCAAAAAGAGAATGGTTCACTGCAGCGATAGAGGAAGGCGCTGTGATACGGGAACCGCAGGAAACGGAAAGATACTCCGGACAATTCAAACTCCGTATCCCGAAGAGTCTGCACAGACAGATCGCGATCCGGGCAAGAAACGAGGGCGTCAGTATGAATCAGTACTGTGTATATCTTCTCTCGAAAAATATCTGATCTCTGCGGAGATCTTTTCTTTAGTTTTATAAATAATGTCCGGTCTTGCGGTAATTAATAAGGCTTGATTTCCGTTTGAAAACTGATTTAGAATGACTTCTGTATGAAACAGAAAGCGGATCTGGGAAAACTGTTCTTGTCCATGCTGACGATATCGGCCTTCACCTTCGGAGGAGGTTTCGTCATCATCGGGATGATGAGAAAGAAATTCTGCGATGAACTGCACTGGGTATCGGATGAAGAGGTGTTGGATATGACGGCGATCGCTCAGTCGGCACCGGGTGCCTTAGCGGTCAACAGCGCCATCATCTTCGGCTACCGTATCGCCGGGATACCGGGGGTCATCGTCTCGACCTTAGGTACCATCATTCCGCCGATCGTCATCATCAGTATTGTATGCATGATCTATGATGCCTTCTCCACGAATGTCATCGTCCAGACGGCACTGAGAGTCATGAGGGCAGGGGTAGGCGCCATCATTGCGGATGTCGTCATCGATCTGGCAGGAAATATCTTCAAGACGAAGAATATCCTGAATATCATTCTGATGTTTGCGGCTTTCATCGCTTCCTGGTTCTTCAAAGTATCTGCGATCACGATCATCCTGATCTTCATCATCCTCGGACTGGCTCTGTCCCTGAGAAAGGAGGAGACAGTATGATCTTTATTCAGATGTTTTTGGTCTATTTCCAGATCGGTCTCTTCGCTTTCGGCGGAGGATATGCGGCTATGCCGCTGATACAGGATCTCGTCGTACAAGGCAAAGGATGGCTGAGTATGGCCGAATATGCCGACCTTATGACCATCGCCGAGATGACACCGGGTCCTATTGCCGTAAACAGTGCTACCTTCGTCGGACAGAAATTGGCCGGACTTCCGGGCGCCATCGTCTGCACCCTCGGCTGCATCGCTCCGTCTCTCATCATCGTCCTGACTCTGGCCTGGCTCTATACGAAGTACCGGAACCTGAAGGTCGTCAAGAGCGTATTAGGAGAGCTTCGCCCTGCCGTCGTGGCCATGATCGCCGGAGCCGGACTGACCATTATTTTATTGGCTTTCTTCGGTACGAGCACTTTATCCGAACTCTCGTTCTCGTCTTTACGTTATATCGAGATACTCTTATTTGCGGGATCTCTGTTCCTTTTGCGGAAGTATAAAGCGAGTCCGATCCTGATCATCTTCGGGACTGCGGTCCTGGGAACAATCCTGTACTTAGTATTCTGACGGTATGGAAAACATACCGTTTTCTTTTATATCATTCCGTTAATTGGCTTTATATCATTCCGTTGAGACGTATATCCTTCCGTTACTGTGTTATAATTCTTTTAAAGGAGGGCTTTTCGATGTACATCACAGTAAAGGAAGCATCTGAAAGATGGGGGATCTCCACCAGGAGAGTGAGATCGCTGTGCGGGGAAGGGAAGATCGCCGGTGCGGTGCAGAACGGCAGGATCTGGAAGATCCCGGCTGATGCGGAAAAGCCGGCCGACGGAAGATACCGGTCTGCAGAAAAAATGCTGGCCCTAATAGACCGGAAGAAAGAAGAACTGGATCGGTTACGGCCTTTCACTCAGGGAGAACTCGCTTATTTTCAGGAAGAGTTTGCGATCGAGTATACCTACAATTCCAATGCGATCGAAGGAAATACCCTGACTCTTAAGGAGACGGATCTGGTCCTGAGAGGTCTTACAAGTCGGATCGTAG